>JASJDX010000352.1 GCA_030064975.1 Pleurocapsa sp. MO_192.B19 | reverse complement strand
AGGTCTTTGTTGATTGGCTCATCCAATCAGTATCTCAGATTTCGGCTACTGGCGATTGGCTTGGCCACTGCGCGGAGCGCAATCGCACCTCAAAATGGTAAAACACGAGGATTAAATTGAGCAGTAAAAATAGAAGCTAGAACAACGTAAATTCGTTGATTATTCGATTTTCATCCCTGGGTTGTGAACGCTAGTTCATGGTATCTCTTGCATAAATAAATTTTTAATCAATTTCTTCCTTGTCTTCCTTGTCTCCCTTGTCCTTCTCAACCATTCGATTAGGACTTATGCAAGAAATCTAGATAATGAGCGATAAACTCACGTTAGAATAAGCGATACAGTTCTTTTCTTTTCTCTATATAATTTTGGATAGTTATCTATTATGAATCCTGCTTTATCTCAATTTGGTTCGCAAATGTCTCAGCTAACGGGAGTTAGGGCAATCATGAAAGACATCATCGAAACTTTGAGCAATAGTGCGGGAAGAGAATTTATTAATCTTAGTGCGGGTAATCCTGTAATTTTGCCAGAAGTTGAGCAATTATGGCGTGACTGCACTCAAGAGTTGTTAGACAGCGATGAATATGGTGAAGTAGTTTGCCGCTATGGTTCATCTCAAGGTTATACACCTTTAATTGAAGCGGTAATTAATGATTTCAATAAGCGTTATGATTTAAACTTAAGCGATCGCCATATTTTAATTACGGGTGGTTCTCAGGCACTATATCTTTATGCGGCTAACGCTTTTGGCGGTTATAACTCCGCAGGAGTGCTAAAACAAATAGTACTGCCTCTTAGTCCCGATTATACAGGCTACGGGGGCGTTACTCTAACCCCAGAGGCGTTAATTGCCTATCAACCAACTTTAGAAATCGATCGAGATAAACATCGATTTAAATATCGTCCTGATTTTAATCAGTTGCAAATTAACGATCACACTGGTTGTGTAATTTTTTCTCGTCCTTGTAACCCGACAGGAAACGTTTTAACCGAGGAAGAAGTAAATAAAATAGTTTCTTTGGCAGCTACCTATAGTGTTCCAGTATTAATCGATTCTGCTTATGCACCACCTTTCCCTGCTTTGAACTTTACCGAGATGACTCCTCAGTTTGGCGAAAATATTATCCACTGCATGAGTTTATCTAAAGCAGGATTACCAGGAGAAAGAATTGGCATTGCTATCGGCGATCCTAAATTAATTCAGGTATTAGAATCTTTTCAAACCAATGTTTGTATTCATTCCTCTCGTTATGGACAGGCGATCGCAGCTAAGGCAATCTCATCTGGTAAACTAGCGCATATTTCCGAGAATATTATTCGTCCCCACTACCAACGCAAAATAAAAGTTTTAGAAAGTACCCTAGATGCAGCTATGCCTAACGATATTCCCTGGTTTCTCCATCAGGGAGAAGGCGCAATCTTCGCTTGGCTATGGTTAAAAGATTTACCGATGACAGATTGGGAATTTTATCAAGAATTAAAACAAGTAGGAGTAATTGTGGTACCTGGAAGTACCTTTTTCCCTGGGTTAAGGGAAGAATGGCAACACAAACAACAATGTCTGCGGATTAGTTTGACTGCTACCGAAGCCGAAATAGCTGAAGCAATGAAACGTTTAGCTAAAGTCGCAAAACAAGCATATCAATTAGTCAAAGTATAAAGCTTAGTATAAAGCCACAACAGCCTTAGCAATTAACTTAGCAATTAACAATGAACGATGAACAATCCCCAGAGTGGTTAGAGGTAGGAACAATTACTTCTCCACAAGGTTTAAAAGGAGAATTGCGCGTATATCCTAACTCTGATTTTCCTGAAAGATTTACTCAAGCAGGTATTCGCTGGCTACAACATCCTGATACTTCAGCTATTACAGAAGTGCAGTTGCAGGGTGGAAGATATGTTGCAGGGAAAAATCTGTATGTCATTAAATTAGAAGGGATAGAAGAGCGCAATCAAGCCGAAGAATTGCGCAATTATAAATTATTGGTTAGTAAAAGCGATCGCCCTAAACTAAAAAAAGATGAATATCACGTTTCCGACTTAGTTGGTTTAGAAGCTTATCACCAAGAAACGGGAGAAAATATTGGTGTAGTGGTAGATATGTATTCAGCGGGTAATGATTTATTAGAAATAAAATTACACCAACAACCAGAAATAACAGCTAAACGCGATCGCGCAGCGGAGGCAAAGTCTCGTCGCGATCTTTCCCAAATCAGCCGTCGCAGTAAACGCAAAAAATATAGACCAAAATCTAATAAACCTTTGACAATATTTGTTCCTTTTGTCAAAGAGATTGTTCCCGTAGTAGATATTGCTAATCAGCGATTAGAAATATCTCCTCCTGATGGATTACTAAACATCCATGAAACTGAATAAACACATATATCAAAAGATAATTAAATCAGAGTCACATAAAAGCTAAAAGCGAGACTTCGCTGTGGAACAGCGTGCAGCTACGAACAGTATTACTTTCGGTTTCACACCTGTGTTTCAGCAACACCATATTAAGTTTCAATGTCTAAATGTAAAATATAAGAACCCAACTGAACTTTTTCTGACCACATTTCGTATTCAATCCGCAGATTTTTGGGTTCGGGAGCATTGTCCACTTTTAAATAACGAGTAAAATTACGAAACCGCAATGATTTACTGGGTTGATTAGGTTTGGTATTCAGACAATATCGACTGATTCCGTATACCCCTCTTTCCCAGAAGTGTCTATAACTTAAGCTGCTATTGCTCTGCATGGTCATCATTACCCGATACGGAGAGATATCCAGCCAAAATAAGCCTTTATTGGATTGAGATTGGGATTGAGATTGAGATCTATTTACATTATTAACCAGAGGAAAGACTGAACATGGTAAGTTTTGCTGATTTAGCAATAAATGAAATCTATCTCGATCTTTTTGATATAGAGATGCAGTAGCCTCAATTACATTCCAGACTGGCAAATCTGTGGAAATAAAAGAAAGATAGACGGTTTTATAGTGGTTAACTGGCATGAGAAAAGAAAAATGTTGTTGCCGAAGCTCACTGTGTTTCTAGGATATCCTCAACATAAGGTATATCGGTAGAATCAAAATTACTTTTTTTAAAATACTTGCCAATTGTTTTGGCATTCGCTATTATTGTTTATGGCTACGAAGACAATCCTCAGTAGCTCAGTGGCAGAGCGGTCGACTGTTAATCGATTGGTCGTAGGTTCAAATCCTACCTGGGGAGTTTTAAAGAAATTAGAAAGTGTCAATTACCAAATTATTTGTCACAGTTGTCAAATTGGTTATGTCTTAAATTGGTTCTAACTGTTTAACCACGCGATCGCATTCTTCAGTGAGATAATTAGAAGCAAGTTTCGATTGTCTGCCATCAATAATTATGTTAACAGGAGAAACCAGGGAAGCGATCGCCATACAGGCGATGAAAGCTGGGGTTAAATAGTAAATAACAATCAGTTTTTAACCGCTAAATTTGGACAACAAAAACGATGGGGACTTGACTCTCTAGTCGGCTATAGAGTTTAAGATGGAAATCTAAAAATACTAATTATCAGTTGAATTAATGTGGAAGTATTTAAAGAAGATCAATCTTACTGAACTCAGCAGGTTTTCTAACTGAATCAATCATGGTTAAACTTAACCGTCGCCAGTTTATCTTCCTTGGTGCTGCTGGTGCGGGGACAACTTTAGTGGGTAATTGGTTGGGAAAAGAAACTATTTCTAGCCAGTCTTTACTGCAATCATCTGCTAATCTTGCTCCTGTTCACAAAAGCAGTGACGGCTTACTAGAACTAGACTTAGAAGCCAGGGAAAGTCCCATAAATTTAAGTGGTAGGCAGGCATATCTGTTAACCTATAATGGGCAAATTCCCGCACCGCGTTTAGAAGCCAAACCAGGGGATAAAGTTCGCATTCACTTTACCAATAATCTCTCCCAACCTACTAACCTTCACTATCACGGGTTGCACATCCCCCCTACAGGTACTGCGGATAACGTTTTCCTGCGTATTAACCCAGGAGAAAAGTTCAATTACGAATTCGATATTGCTCAAAATCAGGCAGCAGGAACGTTTTGGTATCATCCTCACCTACATGGTTTAGTCGCCGAACAATTGTTTGGGGGTTTGGCGGGTTTATTTATCGTGCGCGGTGAAGAGGACGAAATTCCCGAAATCAAAGCAGCTCAAGAAGAATTTCTAGTGCTGCAAGACTTTTCTATTGATGAAAGGGGAAAGCTCTTATCTTCGATGCATATGTCCCTGATGATGGGACGAGAAGGAGATGTAATTACAGTAAATGGTCAAGTAAATCCTAGTTTTTCTTTACCTGCTGGGGGATTACTGCGCTTGAGAATTCTTAATGCTTCTACTTCCCGTTTTTACCGACTGACTTTAGAAGAACATTCCTTTTATCAGATCGCTATTGATGGAAATGCGTTGAACGAACCAATAGAAGTTAGGGAATTACTACTGACACCAGGACAACGAGCTGATGTTCTAGTTAAGGGAGACAAACAACCAGGACAATATCGCTTACTCAATTTACCCTATGACCGAGGCAGTATGGGCATGATGGGTGGCAGAGGGATGATGGGTGGCAGAGGGATGATGGGTGGCAGAGGGATGATGGGTGGCAGAGGGATGATGGGCAGAAACAATCGCGATCTACCTATAGCTTTAGCGACTGTTAATTACGAATCTTCTGTCGAATCTCTCCCTCTCCCAACCAAACTAGCTTCTATCTCTGCATTACCAGAACCAGTGACAGTAAGACGTTTTGAACTCAATCACGGTATGAGTCCCGCCGTGGGCATGGCTTTTCTAATTAATGGCGAACCTTATAGTGGCGATTGGCGAAGCCAGCCTCCTTCGGAGGATCGCCTTCAGACCCAGGTGAAACTAGATACAGTGGAAGATTGGGAAATAACTAATACGGGAGTAATGGATCATCCTTTTCACATTCACGTCAATTCTTTTCAAGTTATTAGTCGTAACGGTCAACCAGAATCATTACCTGCTTGGCGAGATACAGTGCTAGTCCGCAGAGGAGAAACTGTCCGCATTCGCATTTGGTTTCGCGATTTTGCTGGCCAAACTGTTTATCATTGTCACATTCTCGACCATGAAGATTTAGGCATGATGGGTAATTTGATGATTAACGCTTAGTGGAGAAAAAGCTGATTGATACTGATAAAAGGGCGATTACGCCTTGGATTTTCAGTCAGGTTAATCCTTAATCCAAAAATGTAACTATCAGATAAATCTACTTGACTCTATAGCTGACTAGAGAGTTTAAGCTAATTTTAGAACTTAACAAATCAGATAAGAATCATGACCGTACAACTTAAAGTCCCTGACATGGCTTGTGATGCTTGCGCTAAAGCCATCACTCAAGCAGTCCTTACCTTAGATTCTCAGGCTTCAGTCAAAGCAGATTCTAAAACCAAGGAAGTAACTGTTGAAACCCAAGCATCTCTTAAATGTATCAGAGAAGCAATCGCTGCTGCTGGCTACAACCCTGCTTAAATAAATTTCTTGGGCTACCAATCATGAATTCGACTTCCACCAAAAATGTAGAGAATGTAAATCTCAAACTCAGGGGAATGAGTTGTGCTGCTTGTGCTAATAGCATTGAATCTGCAATTAGCAATGTACCTGGAGTAGCGGAATGTAACGTTAACTTTGGTGCAGAACAAGCTACCGTTAAATACAATCCTCGCCAAACCAGCATTGAAGATATTCAAAATGCAGTGGAAGCAGCAGGATACTCAGCTTATTCCCTTCAATCACAAGAAATGGTAACGGGAGAAGATGATGCCGAAAAAGCAGCCCGAATTGCTGAATCCCGCGATTTAATTCGCAAAATAATTGTTGGTGGCATAATTAGCTTGCTGCTGATCTTTGGTTCGCTACCAATGATGATGGGGTTAGAACTTCCCTTTATCCCTGCATGGCTGCATAACCCCTGGCTACAGCTAATTTTGACTGCACCAGTACAGTTTTGGTGCGGGTACAGATTTTATATTGGTGCCTGGAAAGCTTTCAAACGTCATGCTGCGACAATGGATACTTTAATCGCTCTCGGTACTAGTGCAGCATTCTTTTATTCTTTATTTGCTACTGTATTTCCTGGTTTCTTTCTCAATCAAGGCTTGATGCCAGAAGTATATTACGAAACCGCAGCAGTAATTATTACTATGATTTTACTGGGACAGTGGTTTGAAAATCGTGCCAAGAGAAAAACCTCAGAGGCAATTCGCCAACTGATGGGTTTGCAAGCTAAAAATGCCAGAGTTATTCGTAACGGTCAAGAAATAGATGTACCGATTAACGAAGTGCAAATCAATGACACCATTTTAGTTCGTCCTGGGGAAAAGATTCCCGTTGATGGAGAAATAATTAGCGGTAGTTCCACTATCGATGAAGCAATGGTAACAGGGGAAAGTATACCTGTTAAAAAACAGCCAGGAGATGAAGTAATTGGAGCAACAATAAATAAGACTGGCAGTTTTAGATTCAAAGCTACTAGAGTTGGTGCAGATACAGTATTGGCACAAATAGTTAAATTAGTTCAAGATGCTCAAGGTTCAAAAGCACCCATACAAAGACTAGCTGATAAGATAACAGGCTGGTTTGTACCTGTAGTAATTGCGATCGCAATTGGGACTTTTGTTGTGTGGTTTACTGTTATGGGAAACATTTCTCTGGCTTTAATTAATACCGTAGGACTATTAATCATTGCCTGTCCTTGTGCTTTGGGTTTGGCTACTCCTACATCAGTAATGGTAGGTACGGGGAAGGGTGCAGAAAACGGCATCTTAATTAAAGGTGCAGAAAGTTTGGAATTAGCTCATAAAATCCAAACCATCGTTCTCGATAAAACAGGTACGATTACTCAAGGTCAACCCACTGTTACTGATTACGCTACAGTAAAAGGCGTTACTGACGGTGCAGAACTCAAGCTATTACGTTTAATAGCAGCAGTAGAACGCAATTCCGAACATCCTCTAGCTGAAGCAGTGGTCAGATATGCCCAGTCTCAGAACATCGATCTGGTTGAAGCAGTTGATTTTGAAGCGATCGCAGGAAGTGGCGTACAAGGTATAGTTTCAGATCGTTTAATACAGATAGGTACTCAACGCTGGATGTCTGAATTGGGCATCAAAACCGATACCTTGCAACAACAAAAAGATACTTGGGAAGCTGATGGTAAAACGGTAGTGTTAATAGCCGTAGATAACGAACTAGAAGGAATTATGGGGATTGCCGATGCCGTTAAACCTTCCTCTACCGCAGCAGTTAGGGCATTACGCAATCTAGATTTAGAAGTAGTAATGTTGACGGGAGATAATCAAAAAACCGCCGAAGCGATCGCCCGTCAGGTGGGTATAGTTAGGGTAGAAGCGGAAGTATGTCCCGACCAAAAAGCAGTTAAGGTAAAGGAACTACAGCAGGAAGGGAAAACTGTGGCCATGGTAGGAGATGGCATCAATGATGCCCCTGCACTAGCTCAAGCAGATGTGGGTATTGCTATTGGTACGGGAACGGATGTGGCGATCGCAGCTAGCGATATTACTCTCATTTCGGGAGAGTTACAGGGTATTGTAACGGCAATTAAATTAAGCAAGGCGACTATTAGTAATATTCGTCAGAATCTCTTCTTTGCTTTTGTTTACAATGTCTTGGGTATTCCTATCGCAGCGGGTATTTTATTTCCTTTCTTTGGTTGGTTGCTCAATCCGATTATTGCTGGAGGGGCAATGGCGTTTAGTTCGGTTTCGGTGGTGACTAATGCTCTACGTTTGCGTAATTTCAATCCATCAAAATCGCGGTTTTAACTAAGGAGAAAAATCAGTTATGTTGAATAAAAACAAGATTTTCACCAGTTTAGTAGGATTGGTATTTTTTCTGGCTTTAACTACCAACAGCGTATTGGCAAAACCAAATAAAGAAGTAGAAATTCCTGTTTCGGGGGTCGAACAAACCAGTCAGTTTCAAAAAATAGAACAGCCTTTAGGATTAAAATTTGCTGTTGCATTGGTTGGTTTGGGTTTAATTGGTGCAGAATTATGGTGGTTTATGTTGAGCAAAACTAAATCCCAAAAAGCAAAGATTAATCAGGGAATTCAATCAGTAGATATTGTGGTAGACGGTGGCTATACACCTGACAGAATCGAAGTGCGTGCTGGCGAACCTGTCAAGTTAAACTTCTTTCGTAAAGATCCTAATAACTGTTTGTCACAAGTATTATTACCCGATTTTAATCAAGCATTAGATTTAACTATCAATCAGATTACTTCAGTTGAAATTGTCCCAGAAAAACCAGGAGAATATACTTTTACCTGCGGGATGAATATGTATCGAGGAGTTATCAATGCACAAGCTTCTGAAGTATCAGACTTTTCTACTAATTAGAGATGGGTAATCTGACGGTAAAAGTGCTGCCTTTATTTAGTTGGCTTTGTACTTCCAGACTACCGTTATGAGCTAGGGCGATCGCTTTGGCAATAGCTAACCCAAGTCCAGAACCACCTTTACTTCTGGAACGAGCTTTATCTACACGATAGAAACGGTCAAAGATTCGCTTTTGGTCTGGTTTAGAGATACCAATACCCGTGTCTCGGATAGAAATTACTGCCTGATGGTGTTCTTCTGTCAGATTAATGATTACTTCTCCCTCTGCTGAGGTGTATTGAATTGCGTTAGTAACCAGATTAGTAATTAAACGATATAGCTGCTGGCGGTCGCCATATACCTCAATCGGCTGAGATACTTTAATTTGAGTAGTGAGTTCGATTTCTGAAGCCATTGCCAAAGCTGCTAAATCTTCTTCCACTTCGATAATCAAGTTTGCCAGAGCAATTTTTTCTCTCTTTTTGTGAGAGGTATTGCTATTTATTTCCCCATCAA
>JASJDX010000351.1 GCA_030064975.1 Pleurocapsa sp. MO_192.B19 | reverse complement strand
GAACCTGGTTGGAATGCACCTCCAGGAGGAGAAAGAGCCATTGATATTGCTCGCCGTAGTTCTGAGGTAATTGAAGAAATAGAAGCAACCTATCCTGATGGTAACGTGCTGATAGTTGCTCACAAGGCGACGATTCGCATTATGCTTTGTTCTCTACTAGGAATTGATGTCGGACGCTATCGCGATCGCATTAATATGCCTGTAGCTGCGGTGAGTGTCTTAGAGTTTTGCGCTCAAGGACCTCGACTAATGAAATTGAGCGATCGCTCTCACCTTAAACAGTAATCAGTTACCAGTTAACAGTAATCAGTAATTATGCTTGTTTTAGTTCTCAATGCAGGTTCGAGTAGTCAGAAAAGTTGTCTTTACAGTTTAGGAAAGTCTTTGCCAGATACTCCCCCTAAACCCTTATGGGAAGCTGATATCGATTGGACAGTATCAAAACAGGGCGGCATTCTTACCGTCGAAAGTAATAACATCGAACAGGAAATTGAGCTAAAAGATCGAGATACTGCTTTAAAAGTTCTTTTGGATACTTTAGTCCAAGGAGAAACTAAAGTTTTAGATAGTCTCCATGAGATTGACGTAGTTGGTCATCGCGTAGTTCACGGTGGGGAAAAATATAGCCAACCGACAGTGATTGATGAGGAGGTCAAAAAAGCGATCGCCGATCTGATTCCTCTTGCACCTAATCATAACCCTGCTAATCTTGAGGGAATCAATACCATCGAAGAAATACTACCCGAAGTACCGCAAGTAGCAGTCTTTGATACGGCTTTTCATACCACAATTCCCCAACCTGCCAAAGTTTACCCCATACCCTACAAGTTTTATGACAAGGGAATTCAGCGATATGGCTTTCACGGTATTTCTCACGAATATTGCGCCCACCGTACCGCCCAAATTTTACAAAAACCCCTAAAATCTTTAAAAATTGTCATTTGTCATTTAGGCAATGGCTGTTCTTTATCTGCTGTTAAAGATGGAACTTGTATTAATACAACTATGGGCTTTTCTCCTCTTGAAGGATTGATGATGGGTACTCGCTGCGGTTCGATCGATCCCCAAATTCCTCTTTATATGATGCAAGAATATGGACTAGATACCGCTCGATTAAGCCAAATACTTAATAAAGAGTCTGGTTTAAAAGGAGTGAGTGGCATATCTGGCGATATGAGAGCCATTAATAAAGCGATCGCCGATGGTAATACTCAAGCACAGCTAGCTTTTGATATCTATATACATCGCTTAAAAAGTGAGATCGGTGCAATGGTTGCAAGTCTCGACGGTTTAGATGTTTTAGTCTTTACTGCAGGAGTAGGAGAAAATGCCAATATTGTCCGTGAAAAAACTTGTGCAGGTTTAACGTACTTAGGTTTGCAATTAGATTTAGCTAAAAATAGTGCTTCTTCTGTGGATGAAAATATTGCTACTGATAATTCCCCAGTAAAAGTATTAGTAATTCATACTCAAGAAGATTGGGCGATCGCTCTAGCATCGCGATCGCGTATTCGCGTATCCTAAAAAACACAATTAATTTCAAATATAATGCGTATTGCTTTATTTACCTACTCTACCAAACCCAGAGGCGGCGTAATTCATACTTTAGAATTAGCCGAAGCACTACAGCGTTTAGGACAAGAAGTCTGCATCTATGCTTTAGATAAAGACAATATTGGTTTTCATCGTCCTTTAAATTGCCCCAGTAAACTAGTACCAACAAAACCCGCAACAGAATCTATCGATAAACTAATTCAACAAAGAATTCAAGAGTTTATCGATTATTTGAGTAAAGAAAAAGAACAATACGATATATATCACTCTCAAGATTGTATTAGTACTAATGCTTTAAAAGTCTTGCGCGATCGCCAAGCCATACCTCATTTTATTCGCACCATTCATCATATTGATGAGTTTAACAGTCCTTATTTACAGCAATGTCACGATCGCTCGATCTTACAACCAGATTTATGGAAGGCTACGCTTTTAATAATCGCTTTGTCACAACAATGTAATTCCTACTTTCTCTAGCCTAATATTTATTTACTAATTTTGTAAGTACTAACTACTAACTACTAATTACTAAGGTGATTTCTGGAAAAAAAGATACCCACTAAATTAAGATCAAAAGAATAGTGAGCAAAAGTAACAAAACTGAAGTTAAAAAGCAGAAAGATGACCTTAAGCCCGTCCCAAGTTGAAGACTTACGTTTAGCTGCCTCAAAAATGACGGGAGCTAAACGTCGAGACTTTCAAGCTCAAATGACTATCAAGTATTGTGAGGGAAGTGCGCGAAAAGCAGAAAGACTTTTTGGTTGGGGACGAAGAAATGTCCAGTTGGGATTAGAAGAAAGACGAAGTGGAATTATCTGTGTAGGATTACAGTCAACTTATAGTGGAGCGAAAAAATGGGAAGAGCTGTTTCCCTCGGCGGCTCAAGCGTTGCGAGAAATAGCCGAAGCTCATGCCCAACAAGAGCCTAGTTTTAAGACCTCTATTGCTTTTACTCGACTAACGGCTTCTGAAGCGATCGCCGAACTCAAAAACCAAGGGTTTAAGTCGGAGCAAATTCCTGCTCCCAGTACTATGGCAGTGATCTTAAATCGAATGGGTTATCGTTTAAGAAAAGTGCTAAAAGCCAAGCCTCAAAAAAAATTCCCGAAACCGATGCCATCTTTGAAAATATCAGCCTCAAAGACCAAAAAAATGATCAGAGAGTTAAACGTTTAAGTCTGGATTGTAAGGCAACGGTGAACATCGGAGATTATGCCCGTGGTGGACAAACCAGAGGCTATAATCAAGCTCAAGACCATGATATGGGAGTCGAAGAAAAATATATTCCTTGTGGAATACTGGATGAAGATACTGGACAACTCTATCTTAACTTTGGCAGTTCTTATAAAACCAGCGACTTTATTGCAGATAGTTTGTCTCTGTGGTGGAACATGATTCCCCAATCCGAAAAACAACAAATAGATTTGATTCAAATTAAAGTAGATAATGGCTCAGAAAATAGTGGGATTCGGACTCAATTTCTCAAGAGAATGGTAGATTTTACCGACCAGATTCAAAAATCTATTCAGTTACTTTATTTTCCCCCTTATCACAGCAAATACAATCCCATTGAACGCTGTTGGGGCATTTTAGAACAGCATTGGAATGGCGCACTCCTCAGCCAGGTTGACACTATGCTTGCTTGGGCACGAAGTATGACTTGGAAAGGAATAAAGCCCATCGTCCATCTAACTCAGAAGGTTTATCACAAAGGAATTTCTTTAACCAAGAAAGCTATGGAAGAAATTGAATTACGTCTCCTGCGAAATCCACACTTACCAAAATGGGATATTCTCATTCGACCTTGTTAGTGGGTAATTTCTTTCTCAGAAATCACCTAACTACTAATTACTAACTACTAACTACTAACTACTACCTGCAACTTTGTTAAGCTGATTTACTCAAAATCCTAATATATTCCTTAACCGTATTAAAAAAACCCATCTCCAAAGCTTCGGCTGTCAAAGCATGACCAATAGACACTTCTAAGATATTGGGAATAGTGCAGAACTTGGCAAGATTATCGAGATTAAGATCGTGTCCTGCATTAACTCCCAGATCTAACTCCTGAGCTTTTTTAGCTGCATCGGCAAACTGTTGCCAAGTAGACTCCAAATTCTGATTTTCCCGATATGCTGTAGCATAAGGTTCGGTATAGAGTTCAATCCTTTCTGCACCAGTACCAGGAACAAGACTGATTTGCTTAATATCTGCATCCATAAACAGACTAACTCGGCTACCAAGACTGTGTAACTCTTGAATAATTGGGATTAAACGTTCTTTATTCTTGGTTAAATCCCAACCACTATCAGAGGTAAAAGTATCTGGTGCATCGGGAACAAGAGTACACTGAGTTGGTTTTACTCGGCGTACAATCTCCATAAAAGAAGCTTCTAAGGGATTACCTTCGATATTAAACTCTACAGGTTTTACTACTTCTAGCAAATCATAAACGTCACCTGGTCTAATATGCCTTTGATCTGGGCGAGGATGAACTGTGATTCCTCTCGCACCAGCATCAATACATATTTTGGCCATCTTGGTAATGCTGGGGATACCAATATTACGAGTGTTTCTGATTAAAGCAACTTTATTTAAATTGACGCTGAGATTAGTCATTGGATTTAGTTCTAAAGATCACAAATTATTACTTTAACCATAGGACAGGGGCTAATATCAAACATAAAACTGAATTAAGTATATATTAGGTTATAAAAGATTCAACGGATTGCAACTTAGCACATAATCAAAATCAAACTACTGATAAATAAGACCTCAGAGTATTGTCTTCTTTAGTATACTCACGCTCAGAGGAGTTAATGATGGTTAAGCAAATTTTCTGGTCTAGCAAGTACTATAAAAAGGAAAATTTGGACAGTAACGAACGATCGGTCCCGCTAACTAAAGCAAGTTGTTATGACGCAAAATGTAAAAGCCAAAGCTAACAAATCAATACAAACTAATTCAATTTTATCCAAAGGGATTTTTTGGGAAGCAAGAAACCGAATCTTTGCCTGGTATATTCTGTTGATAACTCTTCTGGTAGGACTATCAATTCCTATTTTTACTAGGTTGGTATTTTTGGAAGTAGACCAAAGAGTAAAGGAAGATATCGAAGAAGAATTAGAATCGTTTCAAACAATTGTGAGGACAATAGAGTTTAGGACAGAAACTTCTTCTCAAGAAAAAGCTGCTAAAATTTTCGATTATTTCTTCCGCCATAAAATACCCGCAGATAAAACTTTTTTAATTGGAACAATTGATGGTCAATATTATCGCTCTAGTCCTGTGGGATTGCCTAAAGTAATTAATCAAAATTCAAAATTGCTTAACGATTTAGCTCAAGAAACTAAACCTATCAGAGTGAAAAATATAGTTAAAGATCGGCAATTTGGTGACCTTGTTTATCAATCTGAACCACTACTAATTGACGGTCAAGTTGCTGGTGTTTTGATTATTGCTTATATAACTTATGGAGAACGTCAAGAAGTTGTAGATGCGATGATAATTGTTATCGAGGTGTTAGTTGCCACTTTCATTGTAGGATTAATTCTGGCTTGGATAGCCGCAGGAAAAGTTTTAACGCCAATACGTCATTTAATTCAAACTGCTCGTTCTGTTAGTGATAGCGATCTTAGCCAGAGAATTCCAGTGCAAGGTAAGGGAGAAATGGGAGAATTAGCCATAACTTTTAATCGAATGATGGAGCGTTTAGAAACGTCATTTATTAGTCAGCGAGAGTTTATTAATGATGCAGGTCATGAATTACGCACGCCGATTACGATTATTCGCGGTCATTTAGAATTACTCGAAGACGATCCACAAGAAAGGGCGGAAACGATCGCCCTGGTTTTGGATGAACTCGATCGCATGACTAATTTTATCGAAGATTTGATTCTGTTGGCTACGACAGAAAAGGAAGAGTTTCTTGCCCCTCAAACCATCGACATTGAGCAATTTACCGCAGAACTATATGCTAAGGTTCAAGGTTTGGCTTCTCGCAACTGGGAATTAGATACTAAAGCTCAAGGAAATCTGGTAGGCGATCGCCAGAAAATTACTCAAGCAATCATGAATCTGGTGGCTAATGCCATACAACATACTACTATAACTGATACCATTAGTCTCGGATCTTCTGTGGAACAAGGCTATGCTCGCTTTTGGGTGCGGGATACAGGTACAGGAATTGCTTTAGCAGATCACCAGCGAATTTTTCAGCGTTTTGCTCGTGCTGCTAATAGTCGCCGACGCTCGGAAGGGGCAGGGTTGGGCTTATCCATTGTTCAGGCGATCGTTCAAGCTCATGGGGGAAAAATGGAATTGCATAGTCAACCTGGCATGGGTTCAACTTTTACTCTGATTTTACCCTTAAAGGCAACAATGAACTTACAAGAAGATCTTAACCCAGATTAAATAGATTAATCTGTTAATTCCATGAGCAAAATACTAATTGCTGAAGATGAACCGCGCATTGCTTCTTTTGTCCAAAAAGGGCTACGAGCCAATGGCTTTACTACCGCGATCGCGACTGATGCTCAAGAAGCTCTCAATATGGTACTAGGCGGTGATTTTGATTTACTGCTATTGGATTTGGGACTGCCGATTAAAGATGGGTTAACAGTGTTAGAAGAATTGCGTGGTCAAGGTGCGCAACTACCAATTATTATTCTTACAGCCCGCAACGATATTAAAGATAAACTGGCTGGATTAAAAGGTGGTGCTGATGACTATGTGACTAAACCTTTTAGTTTTGAAGAATTACTAGCGAGGATACGCTTGCGCTTGCGCTCTTATCAGCAAGATAGTGTGGAAGTGGAGACAGCACTCAAAGTTGGCAATTTGCTCCTAGATTTACGTACCCGCAAAGTACGACTTGAAGACCAAGAAATTGACCTTCCCACAAGGGAGTTTATTCTTTTGGAAACCTTTTTGCGACATCCTGGACAAGTGATGAGTCGCGAACAGTTACTAGATCATGTTTGGGGTTATGATTATGACCCAGGCTCTAATATTGTCGATGTCTATGTGGGATATCTACGAAAAAAACTAGGTAGTGAACTAATTGAAACTGTTAGAGGCATGGGTTATCGACTGCGAAATTGATTGAAATTACTTAATCTAGATCATTTCCTTCTAAAGACAGAAGCATTTATAGAACATCTTTCAGGTATCAACATAGAAACAAAGTAAGTAGCGAGTAGCAAGTAGTCAGAACTCAGAACTCAGAATTTATCTCTCTACTTAACAGGTTGGGTTTTCCGAAACAGTTTATTCGGGCAGGAAACGCTACTAAAAAGGGCAATAAACCACACTTACAACCATTAAAAAACTTCAATAAAATAATAATCAAAGCAAGAAAAAAAATTAAAAATAGTTACGGAGAGCTTAAATTATGGCAATAGTTCGTTATAGTCCTTGGTCAGAAGTGGACTCTTTACAACGTCAACTAAATCGTGTATTTAATGATATTTTGCCCTCTACTTCTTCAACAGAATTTAGCAATTTTTCTCAAGTTCCTGCTGCTGAACTTACTGAAACTGAAAATGCTTTAATTCTTAAATTAGAAGTACCTGGAATGAAGCCTGCTGATATTAATATAGAAGCAAGAGCAAAAAGTCTTTCTATTTCTGGAGAACGCAAATCTGAAATCAAATCTGAAGCTGAAGGCAAAACCCGTTCCGAGTTCCGTTATGGTAGTTTCCAACGAGTAATTCCTCTGCCAGTGCGGATTCAAAACACTGAAGTTAAAGCCGAATATGAAAACGGTATTCTTCACCTAACTTTACCCAAAGCTGAATCAGAAAAAAATAAAGTTGTCAAAGTGAACTTAGATAAACTTAATGCTTAATTTTTAGTAGATAAGTTCGACATATTTACAATTTGTTGAAAATTTATTGACAGGTTAACCAAGATATTGAGCCAGTTATACTTTAAAAGTATGACTGGTTTTTCTTGATATTACTTAATATCGGTGAACTCGGCTTCATTTGTTCCTGATTCTGCTAACATTTCTGATATTGTCCATTAATTGATTGAATAAACTTCTTGTGCTGCACGATGTAATAGAGAATGACGATAAACTAAAGCAGATATATCTTTGCCATAGCCTCCACCAATTACACTAGCAACAGGATAACCCTCAGCTTTGCAAGTACTTAAAACCATTCTTTCGCGGCGATAGATTCCCCGGTCGGTAAGGGATAATTTACCCAAGCGATCGCCTGCGTGAGTATCTACCCCTGCATCAAATAATACTAGGTCTGGTTTTACCTGACTCAACAAATCTGATAAATGACTGGCGAGAATTTGTAGGTAACCATCATCATCTAAGCCAATGGGTAAGGGAACATCAAGATCGCTCTGTTGCTTTTTCCCAGGAAAATTAGCTTCACAGTGCATCGAAAAAGTAAAGACACTATCGTCATCTTTAAAGATCCAAGCTGTACCGTCTCCCTGATGTACGTCTAGATCGACAATTAAAATCTTGTTGACTAAACCTTGATGTTGTAAAACGCGAGATGCGATCGCCAGATCATTAAAGATACAAAATCCCGATCCATAACTGGGAAAAGCATGATGTGTTCCCCCAGCGGTATTACAAGCACAGCCGTATTTAAGAGCTAACTGAGCCGCCAAAATTGTCCCCCCGATGGCAATACGGGTACGATGAGCTAGTGCTGCACTCCAGGGTAAACCAATACGACGTTGAGCTTTAGATTCTAATGTTCCTTTGCAATATGCTTGAACATATTCAGGAGTATGGACTAACTGGATTAATTCTAAACTTGGTAATTCTGGCTGATATATTTGTTCTGGCTTAATTACCCTATCTTCGAGTAATAAATCTCGTAATATTTTAAACTTCGGCATAGGAAACCGATGAGCATCTGGTAAAGGCGCGACATAATCGGGATGATAAACAATAGCAAAACCGTACTTACTCAAAACTAACTATAAAATTATTGAAAAATTATTTATTATTAATTGTCAATCATTTATGATTAATTAATTTATTAATTCAACACTTCTTTTAATTGATGTTGTTGCCACAGAGATTGATATAATCCTGTTTCCTGTACTAAAGCTTCGTGAGTGCCATTTTGCACAATCTTGCCTTCATCCATAACCAAAATGCGATCGCAAGTGGCTGCTGCGGATAACTGGTGGGAAATAAAAATTACGGTTTTTTTAGCTCTGGTGGGAGATAAACTATTAAGAATTCTAGTTGCAGTTTCGTTATCCACACTGGAAAGAGCATCATCTAAAATTAAGACTTTAGCATCTGTCAATAAAGCTCTAGCCAGAGAAGTACGCTGTCTCTGTCCACCAGAAAGAGTAATTCCCCGTTCACCAACTAAAGTTTCATATT
>JASJDX010000350.1 GCA_030064975.1 Pleurocapsa sp. MO_192.B19 | reverse complement strand
AATATTATCTATCAGTAGGAATTGAGCAATTATTAACTGGTTACTTAGCAATTTTAAATAGTTTAGGCAAACGAATAGTGTTTAACGACTGTCCTGGAAAAGTAACAGGAGTAACTACCGACGGCAAATTAAAAGTTAGATTGAGATCTCCTGGCGCAACTACCGAAATTTCTTTTGCCCCTGGTCAAATTAGTCTAGGTTATTGAGCTTAAATCTAGTAGCAGATTTCCTAGACAAACAGCGACAATTCTTGACAAAATGTCTTGGTTTTTAGCTCGAATAACAGCATTAGATACAATGTTGTCATGTCATATCTAGCCTATAAAACCAAACTCAAACTGAATAACAAGCAAAAAACATTGATGCGTCAGTGTGCTGGTTATAGTCGTTGGCTCTGGAATTGGGCATTAGATTTAAAACAAAAAGCTTATGATGAGGGAATTAAACTAAACAAATCTCAGTTCTCTACTCTCATTACTTACCTGCTAATAGGGGCTAAGATTACGCTGGGGATCTCCCAAATACCAATTGTTTTCTTGAGCAAGATCGACGCTATAGGGAATTAGCTGCCATGTTTGGACTAGCTCGTTGAGCAATTTATCTTGTTGCTGTCGGAAATATTTTACCTGGCTACCGTTGTTAATAATTGTGAAATAAACTTGACCGCGATCGCTTGTAGGCATAGCTCCAGCTAACGCACTTACACGATCCAATGTACCAGTTTTGACCGTTGTACCAGATGGAAGACCACGATCCTTTACTGTTCCTACTAGATCTCTTCCTGCGGTGGGAAATAGATCTGTTGCGCTTAAAGAATAGTCAAGAAGTAACCGATCGATAGCCATCAGCATTTGACATACTGCGCGGGGAGAAATACGATTTTCTTCCCCCAATCCAGAACCATTAATTAGCTGAATTTCTGCACGGGGAAAAAGAGCGATTTCTGAAGCAGATTGAGCTACTGTCGTTGCACCACCAGTCAAGTCTGCTAACATCTGTGCCATTTTATTATTACTATATATATTCATCTGTCTCAGGATTTCTGCTAGAGGTAAAGACTGATGACGAACTAGTAATTGAGCAGTAGATGGGATTTTACTGATTAATTGAATTTTACCTGCGATCGCCACTTCTGGCTGTTTTGTACCTGGGGGCATTTGGAGATATTGCTGGGTAATTTTTAGTTGCCATAATTTTTGATTTAATCCCTGTTTGAGTAGCTTTCCTGCTATAAGAGGATCGTCTTCATAGTTCATATAAAACTTATTTGTCACCAGGAGATTACCTTGAATCTGACGAATACCTAATTGATTAAGAGCATTACCCAAAGCGATCGCTTCTTCCCAAACAAACAGAGGATCTCCACTACCTTCAATAATGAGATCTCCTTGAACAACACCATCTTTAATCTCTCCTGTGGCATAAATATTAGTCGTAAATTGATACTCTGCACCCCATTTACCCAATGCAACTAGGGTAGTGGCAATTTTAGTCAAAGAAGCCGCAGGAAGCGCAGTTTTTCCCTGGTTACTGGCTGATATTACCCAGTCTGATTGTACCCAGATCCCTTGTAATTGGGAATTTATTCCCTGACCAATTAAATTTTGTAGATAGGTTTGAACAATATTTTCCGTCAGGCGATTAGACTCCGTCCAGGCTACGTAATCGCTATCGGTTGGAGGAAGAGTAAAAATAGCTGTATCCTGCCAAGGAAATAACTCTAGAGGCTGCAAACTATTGCTAGGTTGCCGAAAAATATTGAGCCAGGCAATCATACTCGAAGCAATTAAATTTAGCATAGAGTAATCTCTTCTTCAATTAAAATGAGGACTTTGGGCAGTTGACAGCTAAAATAGCATTAACTAATGTCAACATCATTTATAACTCTTCTGTTTTAAATGTACAGAAACAGGTTAAGTTCTTTTGATATCTCTTGTAGATAGTAGGGATATTTAACCTCAGACTGTTAAAATTTGTAAGGCTTCTATAAAATTTGCTAAATGGGATTAACGCGCGCAAGAATTGCAGTAGACGCTATGGGGGGAGATTATGCCCCAGAGGAAATTGTTGCAGGGGCAATTAAAGCTTCGGCAGAACTAGACTTAGATGTCTTACTGGTGGGAGATAAACAACAACTAGACTCTCTTGTTAAAAAGCATGACGGCAAGGGAGCAGCACAAATTGAAGTTGTTCACGCCGAAGATGTCGTCACGATGAAAGAAGAACCCCTAACGGGGATTCGTCGTAAGCCCAAAGCCTCAATCAATGTGGCAATGGATTTAGTTAAGCGGAAAAATGCTGACGCAGTAGTTTCTGCGGGGCATTCAGGAGCAGCTATGGCATCGGCTCTACTGAGATTAGGTCGCCTAAAAGGTATTGAACGCCCTGCTATTGGTGCAGTTTTACCCACTATTGTTCCCGATAAATCCGTTATTGTGTTAGACGTGGGGGCAAATGTTGATAGCCGAGCTAAGTATCTAGAACAGTTTGCTTTGATGGGAACAATTTATAGTAAATATGTCCTAGGTAATGAAGAACCGAAAGTAGGTTTACTCAATATTGGAGAAGAATCTTCTAAGGGAAATGAACTGGCACTGTCTACCCATCAGTTATTCATGGATAATCCTCAGATTCCTTTTGTGGGCAATGCTGAAGGTAGGGATGTCTTGTCTGGTGAATTCGATATCATTGTCTGTGATGGTTTTGTGGGTAATATTGTCCTTAAATTTGCTGAAGCTATTGGGGAAGTAATGTTGCAAATTATGAAAGAAGAATTACCCAAAGGATGGCGCGGTAAGCTGGGAACAGCCTTGTTAAAGCCTAATTTAGGTAATATCAAACGTCGTATCGATCGCGCCGAACATGGTGGAGCATTATTGTTTGGAGTCGCGGGAATCTGTATTATTAGTCACGGAAGTTCTCGTCGGGGATCGATTTTTAATGCTATTCGCTTAGCTAAAGAAGCGATAGATAACGAGGTATTGGAAAAAATCAAAGCTTATAACAATCAAAGAATTGAGGAAGAGAAAAACCATACTGAAGCAGCTTCTGCTAGTTAAAAGTATTAGACAGGTAGCCCTAATTAAAGTAACGGAGTGAAACATTGAACAATATGGGTGCGGGTATCGCGATTACTGGATGTGGTTCAGCTGCGCCAGAGGCAATTTTGACCAACAACCATCTCGCTCAGATGGTGGAAACTTCTGACGAATGGATCAACACTAGAACAGGGATGAGAAATCGTCATATCGCCTCAGCCACTGAATCTCTTAGTCAATTATCAGCCGTTGCAGCAGAAAACGCGATCGCCATGGCGGGAATCTCCGCTACTGATATTGATTTAATTATCCTTGCTACCTCTACCCCCGATGATATGTTTGGCAGTGCCTGTAAAATTCAAGGTTTGATTGGGGCGACTAATGCTGTAGCTTTTGATCTAACTGCCGCTTGTTCAGGGTTTATTTTTGCTTTAATTACTGCCAGTCAATTTATGCGTACTGGAGTACATCAGAATGTTTTGATTATTGGTGCTGATGTACTGTCTCGTTGGGTAGATTGGTCGGATCGTGCTAGCTGTGTCTTGTTTGGCGATGGTGCGGGGGCGATAGTTTGTCAGAGCATTGCCGAGAGCGATCGCCTGTTAGGCTTTGAAATGTATAGCAACGGTAGTCAAAACGACTCTCTGAATTTAAATTATCATAGTCAATCTAAACCCTTGGTAGAAAATATTACTGCTCAACATGGTACATATCAACCAGTAAGTATGAATGGGAGAGAAGTATATCGTTTTGCTGTAGCAAAAGTTCCTGAAGCGATCGGCAAAGCAATGTTTCGAGCTAACCTTACTGCTGATGATATTGATTGGCTACTCTTACATCAGGCAAATCAGCGTATTATGGATGCAGTAGCAAAACGCCTCAAAATTCCCTCGGAAAAGATTTTAAGCAACATAGCTGAATATGGAAACACTTCGGCAGCTTCTATTCCTCTCTCCCTAGATGCTGCGGTTAGAGAAGGCAAAGTCCAAGTAGGAGATACGATCGCCGCTTCTGGTTTTGGCGCAGGTTTAACTTGGGGTTCAGCAATTTTTAAATGGGGTTATTAGAACTTCAACTAAAAAGAATTAGCAAGGCGATCGCTTTTGGCTGCCATAATAAAATCATTGTGATGTAATCCGTTAAGAGCATGAGTCCACCAAGTTACGGTTACTTTCCCCCATTCGGTAAGCAAAGCTGGATGATGTCCTTCTTCTTCAGCGACTTCCCCTACTAAGTTAGTAAAAGCCAGTGCTGTTTTAAAGTCAGGGAACTTATAAACCCGTTGCAGATGTAATTCGCCGTTTTCAGTAATAATTTCCCAGTCAGGAATCTGGGCTTTATAAGTATTAATTTCCTTTTCTGTGGCTGGGGGTAAGCTACCAGTACAGGGAACACATTTTTGCTCTGATAGTTCTGCCATTATTCTTACTCCATTACAGACCAGATAATAATAATAATACAATTAATCTACGAAATTGGGGATCGTCACAAAAGGGATGAGGGATAAGGATTGAGGACTTGTTTAGAAAAAGGTTAATAGCTCCATTGATTTTGCTGATTATATTGCCCAGTATTATTAATAATTAGATTATTTTCGCCGATCGCCGCAGAATTTCCCGTAGCATTTTGCACTGCTAGTTGGTTATTAGGATCGCCATAGTTACCGTATTGATTTTGAACACTATTTTGGTCAATGTTATTAACCACCGTATTATTTTGACCGATGGCTGCTGCATTACTATGTCCTTGCTGAACAGTAACTTGTCCCTGCTCGTTTACATAGGCATTGGGATTAGCATATTGGTTTTGAGTTGCAGACTGGTGAACGCTGCTAGCAGCAAAATTATTGTTGCCAACGGCTGTGGCACTAGTGCTTCCTTGTTGAATAATTACTTGTTCAGCACGAACAAGATGAGGAATAAAGAATAGACTAGCTGTTGCTATACCAATAGATAAGATTTTATAAGACATAATTTCTATTTCTAGACCTTAAAATAAATTTTGGATTAACTTGTGATTACGTTACAAAATAACTGAATATGCATTTTGCTGAAAAAATTCTTTTTATTTCCCTATCTCCTCATCTCCCCTGCTCTTTCTCAAAAAAAGGGGTTAGGTAAGTGTATTTGGTATTAGATGGCTTTTTTGGTCTAGTAGTTCCTCATTTAAATAGCTTCGGGATACGAACGTATCACCATCAGTTTCATACTTCAAATCAGCAACACTTAAAATATCAAGAGCTATTTCTGCTACGATCCCAATTAACGATAAATTTTTTTTCGACTATTTTAGACACAATTAGACACAAGTTTAATAAGTCCTTTGTCTCAATTAGACCCTGCTACCAAATATTTACCAGATCTTGAGCAATTACCCTTAATCATTGCTGGCCCTATTTTGCGCCATACTGAAGCCGATGCCGTCACTGTCTGGCTAGCTTTAAAAAAACCTAGTGCGATCGCCTTAAAGATATACGATACCGAAGATGGTCGAGGAGCAGTTTTAGGGTCAGTATTACTTCAAGGAGAACGTAAGACAGTCGCCTTGGGTAAGAATTTACATATAGTAGCAGTAACAGCTAAAGCAGAGGGAGAGAAGCTACTATCCCCAGGAAAAGTATATGCCTACGATGTATATTGCGAGTGCGATCGGGTAAATTTAATTACAGCTATTAAAGCTAAAGGCAAAGATTACAGCCTCAGCTATTTTCCCCATCAATTGCCCACCTTTGCTTTGCCGCCAAAAGACTTAAATCATTTAAATATCGTTCATGGATCTTGTCGTAAGCCCCACGGCGGCGGTAGAGATACCCTCTCCTGTTTAGATAACTTAATTCAAGATTCAGCACCTTTAGCCAACAAAAGACCACACCAGCTATTTTTAACAGGAGATCAGATATACGGTGATGATGTTGCCGATCCGATGTTGTGGCTGACTCAAGGAGTAAACAAGCTGTTATTTGAGTGGTCAGAAGAGCTACCTCTACAAGAAGGAACGATTTTAGCGGATGAACTCCCCCCAGGCAGACGCACAGCAATTGCCAGAATAGAAGGGGGCATGACAGCAATGTTGTCTGGCAAATCAGAAAAAGCAAAAAGTCATCTTTTTAGTTTTGGAGAATATGCTGCGGCTTACTTATTAGCTTGGTCTCCAGTGTTTATGCCTGATAATTTCCCCCTGGGAGAAAGTGTACTGCAAGACCGTAAACAGATAGAAGTCTGGAATCGCGAAATCGAAGACACAGACAGCTTTATTAAAGATTTAGCCTCGGTAAGGCGGGCTTTAGCTAATGTTCTGGTATATACCATCTGCGATGACCATGATGTGAGTGATGACTGGTATCTCAATCGTGAATGGTGCGATCGCGTTTTAGGAAAGCCTTTAGGTAAAAGAATTGTGCAGAATGGCTTGCTTGCCTATGCCATCTTTCAGGCTTGGGGCAATACTCCACAACATTTTGCACCAGGGACAGGGGGAGAAAAGTTACTACAATTAGCTTCTAAATGGTTGCAATCAGAGGGGAAAGATCTATCTGCTAAGACCGAATGCGATCGCTATTTAGGTATTCCCCAGAATGACAACACAACGGGATTCCCCCAAGTACAGCCAGACGAAGACGTGGTAATTCTCTCGCGAGAGACTGAAGCTATTCCTTGGCATTATACAGTTTACGCCACTAGTCACGAAGTTATTGTTCTCGACACCCGTAATTGGCGCGGTTATTCCCCAGACGCCGATCAAAAACTCGAACCGCCAATGTTGTTGTCACCCCTTGCTTTTAGACAGCAGCTAGAGATTCCTTTAGAGAATAAACCACCCCACATCCACCTAACAATATTGGTTTTGCCTACCAATTTAGTCGCGTTGGGAATTATCGATCGCGTCCAGAAGTTTGAATTAAGCCGCAACCGAGTTTTTAGTAACGATGTAGGAGACTCTTGGAATTTTCATCAGGAGGCATTTGCCACCTTGTTGCTCAATCTTTGTCAAAAACGCGATCCCGAAACAGATTCAGAGGGTAATCGGGTTGTTATTTTGTCGGGGGATATTCATTATAGTTGTGCAGTTCGGATAACTCATTGGGATCATGATTCTCTCGAAACCTCTGTCTTGGTTCAGCTAACATCTAGCGCAATTAAAAACTCAGAGTCAGCAACCCGTTTAATACATACTAAGCTCAAATCTTTGCTACCAGAAAAGACCGAACGTTGGTTAGGATGGAATCAACCCCTCAAATTAATCAAACTACCTCAACTTCGCTGGTGGCAAATCAAACAACCCTCAAATAGGCAAAACCTGCCTCCAGACTGGCAATATCGAATTGAATGGTGCAAACGACAACCTGCTCAGTCATTACCCTGGAAACATCCTCCCTTAAGAACTCCAAACTCTAATCTTTGGCGCAGGTTGATTACCTATATTATCTCGTGGATGTGGCGTAATCGCTGGCTACAGGAAGGTCCAGAAGTAGTTGGCAGGAATAATATTAGCTTAGTCAAATTTCGTTGGTCAAAAACTAAAGCTGTAATTCAAGAAACCTATTGGCATCCTCCCTGGAATAATCGAGGTACGGTTAAAAGCAGCTACGAAGTTTCATTAGAATCTGATTTTCAAGCTCAAACAGAGCAAATAGCAAATATCAATCGTACTTAGATCTAATTACAGCAGTTTTCATGCTTGATAGACTACGTTGTTGATTAACTAGTTTTTAGCTATTAGCTGCAGGCTGCAAAGCAGCCAAGTCGCGTCTAGCGACGCTTCATCGCTCCGCGATGTGCGCTTTTAGCTTTTAGCTTTTAAGATTAAACTTGTATATTCTATTCAACTGAAAAGCGCAGTAAATCTAAATTAAAACTGCTTCACTACATAATTCTTAAATTTGATGACAACTGAGCTTCTCTAGCTAGACGAACGGGAAGCAAAAGTCGTTGGAATTGCTTTTTGTCCCTGTTCTTGAGCTTTAGAAATCAAATGATTATCTGGTGACAAATGACAGACAGGATCGGTAGCCGTTGCTGAACCCGTGAGTAAGAAAGCTTGACAACGACAACCCCCAAAGTCAATTGTTTGACGAGAACAGCTACGACACGGTTCATCCATCCAATCTGTACCACGAAAGCGGTTAAATGCTTTTGATTTATACCAAATCCAATCTAAAGAGTAATCTTGAACGTTAGCAAAAGTTAATTCAGGAATAGAAGTCGCCACCTGACAAGGCAAGACATCCCCATTAGGAGAGATAACCATTGTCCGTTGTCCCCATCCACCCATGCAGGGTTTAGGATATTTTTCGTAGTAATCTGGCAACACATACACAACCCCCATAGGGAAATATCGCTGCTGCTGGGCAATTGCCACTGCTTGTTTAGCTTCTTCTAATTGAGTAGGTGTGGGCAGCAATGAATCCCGATTATATAAAGCCCAACCATAGTATTGAGTGTTGGCTAATTCAACCCGATCTGCTTCTAGTGTTTTACACAATTCCAAAATTTCTTCAATACGATCTAAGTTATGACGATGTAATACCACATTAATAGTTAGAGGAAATCCTAACTGTTTAACTACCCGTGCAGCAACCAGTTTTTGCTCAAAGGAAGGAATTCCTGCAATATAATCTGATTTGTCGGCTTGGCTGTCTTGAATACTAATTTGTACGTGGTCAAGTCCACAATCTCGCAGTTTAGCTGCCCGATCTTGAGTCAGAAGCGTACCTGCTGTAATCAAGCTGGTATAGATTCCTGTCTTTGCTGCTGTTGCTACCATTATTTCCAAGTCTTGCCGTATAAGTGGTTCACCTCCCGTAAAACCAAGTTGTAAAATTCCTAGTTTTTCAGCCTGACGAATTGCATCTAGCCAATATTCGGTAGCTAATTCTTGACGATAATT
>JASJDX010000349.1 GCA_030064975.1 Pleurocapsa sp. MO_192.B19 | reverse complement strand
AGAATCTTAAAGGTAGTTAGCAAAGTAGCAAAAAGAGTTGCCCGCGATTGATAACTAAGCTGTTTTAATTTCTCGGTAAGTGAGGTTGATAGAGTTAACGTGTAGGTAGAACTTTTACGTGTTGGTACTGCTGGGGCAGAATAATCCGTCGGTAAAGCTAACTCTTGGAGATTTGTACCAAGTTGTGTTTGCCAGTAGGAACTTAGAGCAGCTAAAAAATCACTTTGTAACCACTGACGTTGCCAAACTGCAAAATCAGCATACTGAATAGGCAACTCTGGTAGAGGTGAGGATTCACCCCGAGTAAACGATTCGTAAAGTGAAGCTAGTTCTTGCCAGAATATTCCTTCTGACCAACCATCAAAAACAATATGGTGAATGTTGATCAATAATAAATGTTCTGTTGGCTTAAGCTGGATTAAAGAAGCTCTTAA
Organism: Pleurocapsa sp. MO_192.B19; assembly: GCA_030064975.1. Classification (GTDB taxonomy): domain Bacteria; phylum Cyanobacteriota; class Cyanobacteriia; order Cyanobacteriales; family Xenococcaceae; genus Waterburya. The sequence continues at coordinate 8,490 of JASJDX010000349.1, read as the reverse complement.
TAGATAGTCAGTGGTTAGATCGAAAGGTTTTTGGGCATCTTCTTGAATAAGTTTGGCGATCGCAGTTTCCTGTTCTTCCTGGGTTAAAGATGATGACAACTGCTCTACTGCTAAACTCCAATTCTCAGTAGACTCAGTAACTATCTGGACAGGACGATCTCCTTGAGTGGTAAACCGAGTCCGCAAAGCTTGCTGACGACGCAAAAGTTCCTGAAAACTTTGTTCTAAGGCGGTGATATTAATTTGCCCCTGCAAACGCAGAGCATAAGGGATATTATAAGCTGCACTTGCCGATGATAGTTGATCGAGTAACCAAAGACGTTCTTGGTTAAAGGATAAGGGTAAATCACGATTGTCGCGCTCGACAGGAACTAATGGCGGTGCTTGATTTTGGAGACTAATAATAGTTCTGATAGCTTGCCAGAGATCGTTTGGTGCTGGAGCAGATCTGGTCTGGTCTTTGGGAATCGTTTCAGTAGGATGGCTCAAGATCGTCTTTTCGCTTACAGCTTTTGGTGACACGCCGAGCAGTTTGGTTTCTAAAGGTTTCGTTGTTTTGGTTTTGTCTCTTACTTCTTCAATAGTCATAGTTTTGATTGAGCTCTGCAAACATTAAAGGTTTTATCTCGCGAGCGAAAATTCCAGCTAATTTTGTCCTTCTCGCTCCTCAAGAGCTAGCAATATCTATCCCTTAGTAGTTAATAAATTTCGGATGGGTATTCCGGACACTACCATCCCACAGGTGTATAAAGTAATGTTTCTGTTCGCACTAAGTTTTTCATAAGCAGACAAAATAATTTTTTCTGTCTCCTCCCAGCCCATACATTTGTCAGTCACAGAAACACCATATTTTAATTGCTCCAAATTTTTAGGAATCTGTTGATTGCCTTCATACAAATTAGATTCAAGCATCATACCAACTATAGATTGATTGCCATCTGCGATTTGTTGCAAAATATTCTCCAACACAGAAGCCTGTAATTTATGATTTTTATACGAGTTTCCGTGACTGCAGTCGATGACGATTTTCTGAGGTAAATTTAAATCCTTTAATTTTTTCTCTGCCCTTGTTACCGTCGCCGCATCAAAATTAGACTGGCGCTCGCCGCCTCGTAAAATAAGATGACCGTAAGGATTACCTTTGGTTTTGAAAGTGCTTATTTGTCCCTTGCGATCGAGTCCTAAAAAATTGTGAGGAATTCTAGATGATTGAATTGCATTTAAAGCCACTTGAAAGTTACCATCAGTACTATTTTTGAAACCGACTGGCATAGACAGGCCACTCGCCATTTCCCGATGAGTTTGTGATTCGATTGTACGGGCTCCAATAGCAGACCAAGAAATCAACTCGGCTAGGTACTGAGGCGTTATCGGATCTAAAGCTTCTGTAGCAACAGGTAATCCTATTTCGGCAATTTTTATTAGTAGGCTACGTGCAGTCAAGAAACCTTTCTGCATGTTAAAAGAGCCATCAAGATCGGGATCGTTAATCAATCCTTTCCAGCCTACAGTTGTTCTGGGTTTTTCAAAGTAAACCCTCATGACAACCAACAATTTGTCTTTAACTCTTTCAGCTAGAGTTTTCAGCTTCTTAGCATAATCTTCCGCAGCTTTTGGAGCGTGAATGGAACAAGGACCAACGATTATGAATTTTCTGGAGTCTTTTCCATCTAGAATATTTTGTAACTCTTGCCTCCCTTGCAAAACCGTTTTTGCAGCAGCATTAGTTAAGGGTAACTGATTTTTGAGTTGAATCGGGGTCATTAAAACCCTAGAAGATTCAATGTTAACATCCAGTATTTCTTCGATATTCATGTTGCTTAGTTCTGTGATTTACAGTTCATTTCCCATCACTCAGCCTAGAGTCAACCTTATTGACTAGGAGACGGAGTTGCGATCTTATATACTGTATGAAGAGAAAAATTAGTAAAAGCGGCTTTGATTTAAAAGTCCGTCAGAAAATAGCTTGCGGGAAATTTTTCAGTAATCATAATAATGGGTTTATCCTGAGAAAAGACTCGATAAGTACGAGAAAGAATTTTGTCTTCTGGTTGGAGCGGAAAATAAGCAGACAATTTATCTGCAGTTTCTTCGGCTGTGTCAACTATCTCTTTAAAAGTTTCAAACTTATATTCTAACCAGAGTTGACCTAGTGGAGTTCTGGAGTGTAATAATTCATCTTTAAACTTTTCCTCCAATCTCTCAGTAACCAGAATTGACTCGGCATAAACAAAATTCTTTCTGCTGATCTTTCCTTGAAGTAATATTTTTCTTTCAATTACTTCGCTTTCCTGTTTCACCTCCAACGGCGAAATATCTTGTGTAATTGAAATTATTCCTTCTGATAGTTTAACTACCCGAATTTTTTCAAATAAATAGGCTTCTAATATTTCGGTTAGCGTTCCATCGGTTGTCAGCAAGATACGTTGAAAAGTACTCAGTTTTGATGGATTGATATGACTTCGGATCAAAGATTGACTTAAATCTTGACGCATCATATCATTTTTATTCGCTTCATTGGCAATTACTTTAGCTTGCATCTTTCGGTTCTTCTAAAACTCCAGTATTATATTTAGGGAGATATGGCTAAGCTTGGGTCTTTCGAGCGATCAATTTCACAATATCGTCTATTGTCCGAAAATTATCGAAGTTAATTTCGGCATCGTTAAAGGTAACACCAAAAGCTTCTTGTAAGTTAAAGATCAAAGTCATAGCATTGATTGAGTTTAGTCCCAGATAAAAAATATCCTGATCGTTGGTCAGTTTTTGGCTGTCAACATTGGGGAGCAACTCTGAAACTACATTTTGGGTTTTGAGCTTTAGTTCTTCAATAGTCATGATGGTTAGTAAATGAGTAGTTAGTAATTAGTAGTTAGTAGTTAGTAATTAGTGGTTGTTTGCTTTCCCACTAATCACTAATTGAATTTCCGATCCATATTACGAACGGAGAGGATTAAACTAGATCTTTGCGCAAAATTTTACCAAGAGCGCTGCGGGGTATTTGGCTGCGAAATTCGATAATTCTGGGAATTTTAAAATCGGCTAGTTTTTCTTGGCAATAAGCAATCAGCTCTTCTTCTGGACACTGTTGCTGACAAACAACAACCGCTTTGACAATCTCTCCCGTGTAAGGTTGTTTTGTTCCTACAACCACAGCCTCTTCCACATTTGGATGAGTTACCAAGACATCTTCGACTTCAAAAGGATCAACTTTATGTCCTCCTGTTTCGATGAAGATTCTTTTTCTACCAGTAATTGAGAGATAACCCTGTTCATCTTTTTTACCCAAATCCCCTGTAAAAAAGTGACCATTTTGAAATACTTCTTTATTGACCTCAGGAGAATTATGATATCCACTGGTTAAAGTTTGACTTTTGATGACCAATTCGCCCTCAAGTTCAGGAGGTAATTCCTGTCCGCGATCGCCAATTACTTTAATCTCGACGTTATGCATGGGCAAACCAATGGATTCGTACTTAATCTCTTGGTCACTCTCTAGATTAATGGCTACTGAACCTGCTTCTGTGCAACCATAAAGTTGTCGTAGAGGGATTCCAAACCGTTGGCGAAATTTCTCAAAAATGTCTTGGGAAAGAAAGTTTCCAGCGGAGATACATAATCTTAAACTGGGTAATTCAGCATAGGGTTCTGGTGGTGCTGCTGCCAAGATACTAAAGATATAGGGAACAGCAGGTAAAATTGTAATTGTCTCCTGCTCGATTAGTTCCAGAACTCTTGCACGTCGGAACACAAAAGGCATCTCTACTGGAACACCGTTTTGTGAAAATGGTTCTAAAATTGTCAGGGTTGCTCCCGAATAGATTGCTGCTAGCAAACATTCCCCAAATCCGTAGGCATGATAGAGGGGAACAAGACAGAGAATATTATCTGAACTTTTTACTTGTAGTGTCTCTACACAGTTGTGTGCCTGATGCCAAAGGTTTTTCTGGGTGCGACAGACTCTTTTCGGTCTTCCTGTAGAACCCGATGAATATTGATAGAGGACATCCCCTGTATAAACATCCTGGGGCTGCCAATTTTCGAGATCTTGATGAATTAAATCAACAAAAGCAAGACTATTACCAGCTTTCTGGCCGACGACAATTAAGTCAACGTGATGTTCCAACCGAGAGATTGTCTGCTGACAAGCTTCTGCTCTGATACTATCAGTAATAATTACCTTGGCATTACTATCACGGAGAAAATGTTCCAGTTCATTTTCTTTGTAGCCAGGATTGAGTAAGAGAGCGATCGCATTTAAAGAGGCGATGGCATAGAAACTAACTGCAAATTCGGGACAATTGGGTAAGATGATGGCGACGCAATCAGATTGCTTGACTCCTAAAAATTCTAGACCTTGGCTAAATCCCCGAACTTGCTGGGCAAATTCCTGATAATTAATTCTTGACTGACCATAGACGAGAGCGGTTTTTTCGGGAAACTCTACCACAGTCTTCTGGAGCATTTGGTATAGCATAATTAATTACAACCTTATAGCTGCTAATAACTGTTGATTATTTTTCTTGAATGATGGCTTCGATTTCGATATCTAATTCTGAGCGGCAAATATCCGATCTCAGGTAAATGATATGGTCTTCTTCGGTGGCTAAAATGCTTTGCGGAAATAACTCTCGAACTATTTTGGCATCAGCTTCATGGCGGATATAGACTTTGAAAAAGCGATCGTATTTAGCAGAATCGGGCATTAGACTGCCAAAACTCATCCTTTCAAAGACTAAGCCCATATTGCTAAACACCAGACTCATATTATCGAGGGTTGTATACATCTGTTCGGCAACATCAGTCAGAGTTACTGACTCATGGCTTTTGATACTAGCTGTCCCCGATAAATAACCGACTCGTTTTCCTGCTAGCTCGATTAGCGTACCTCTAGCAAAACTAGGAGATTTCGGCCCATATTGTTTGGGGTATTTAAATGCGGAAACCTGTTCGGGGTTTTCTATGTGAGTCGCTTCTGCTTTCCCCGCAACAAAGTAAAGTACTAGCTTGCGATCGTTGATGCCCACTGCCGAGGCAGCAGGTAATTTTACTTCAAAGTCTGGGCCGTAAAACGCTTCAAAAGCTAAAGCACGACCTTTACAAAAGGATTTATAATTTTCCAGAGCAGAAGTTTCATTGTTGATATAAGGAACATAATTCCAGACTCGAAACAAGTTCCAGTCTTTAGTTAATTCCAGAAAGTCCATATAGACTTCATAAGCTGCTTTTTCTAGAGGAAAGTCAATTTCCTTAACTAAAGCACCAGCCAAATATGATTCTGATTCAATCAGCTGGAAACCAAACCGACTATAGATCTGCCCAGATTGAGAGGCGATCCGCTCTCGACTATCTTGACCCAAAACAGGAATTTTTAAATATAGGTCAATACTATTCTCGGTAGAGACGCAGCGAGTTTCCCCACGACCAAACAATACTTGTAGGGTTTTAGTTGGCATATTTGTTGTCTTAAAGCTGGTTGGAGTTGGGTATATTGCAGTTGCCATAAACATGATAATTACCAAAAGATTTACAAGGTTTAGGTGTCAAACCGCATCCATTTAGAAAACTGGAGTTTGAGGTGGTTAGTTGTTTCCCCGAAGAAAAAGTTAGACAAAATTAGACAACCTTCTCTATTTGCCTTTTGCCTGAAACAATTTTCTGCAAAACTATGGATTCTAACAACCTGGGGAGTGCCAAATTTAGTTCAACACCCCCCACTTTCAAACTAGACGCGGTTTAAATGTTAGATTCTAGATCTAATAATTTAAGAGTTAGATAGAATGAGCCAAGTTAAGTGTTCCCTGCCGTAAGAGAACCTGAGTTCGGGATAAACTAGACTCCTCCTTATATTACAAGAGTTTGAGAAATGCTATTGTCTAGATAGATTTGTCTTACGCTCTCAGCAGAAGATACTGTAACAGCTTATAGCTTATAGCTACCTCAACCGATTAATTGTCTTAACCCGAACTGACGTTAAAAGATATTTTGAGTCTTGACTAAGCAATAATCTTGAACTGTTCGCTACTGAGTGTTGGCATATTAGATAAGAGCGCGATCTCAACTGCTGCGGTCGAGCCTGTCCCATCTCGATCAAAACTGAGAATACCAGTATCGCTTTCGTAGAAAAAGCTAGCACTAGTCCCTATAGAGCAAGAATTTGTCTTACTGCTAATAAAGACTCCAGTTGCCGAATTAACTTCTGTTAAGTTTGTATCAGCGATTAAGTCAGCATTAAAGCCAGAAGCAGAAATTACAAAACGATCATCGAGGCTAAAATCAGTGATTGTATCAATCTCTGAATCGAGAGATTCATAAACGAAGCTATCTGCACCTTCACCACCGCTTAAAATATCTGCGCCCCCATTGCCAAACAAAATATTTGCCCCATCGTTACCTGTGAGTCGATCGCCAAATACTGTCCCCGTGATATGATCGATTCCTGTGAGGGTATCTTGCTTTACTAGAGCGTCATACCAAGCATTTCCAATCTCTCGATATCCAGCTCTATTGGGATGAATACCATCAGCTACTAGATCGTTGACTTCGAGCGATCCGCCAGCATTGACGTAGGTTACTTGTGAACCTTTTTGTTCTACTAGTTCTGGTATCAGAGCGTTAACTTCTTGGTCAATATTGGCTCGCCGTTGGCCTCTATTTGCTGGGTCGATGGGAGCAAGGGAAGAAACTAATATTTGTACATCGGGCAACTCATCTGTCAGGCGATCGATCAAGTGATCGAGATCGTCGATCACTTGAGCAGCATTATCAGACCTACTCAAGATATCATTAGTACCCGCCATCAGCAGTACTATATCGGGTTGATAGCTGCTCAGCAACCCGTCCTCTACTAGTGCCGTCAGTTGATCGACTGTAAACCCTGGATGTCCTTCATGTTGTGCATCATCTAGATTCGTTCCTTGATTAGTTTGAGAACCGATAAAATCGACACTTAAATCATCAGCAATAAAATTATTAGATAACTGGAGGCGATATGCACCAGGAGTAGGATCTACTGGGTGTTGACCTGCGGTAATAGAATCACCAAGTGCTAGAATTTTTGGTTGCTCAGTGATTTCATATATCGGAGTCAGCACCTCAGCAGTAGTGAGATTGGCAATAATTCCATTGTCACTTTGACTGTAGTCAGCAGTGTTGTTAAAATCGACAGTTAAATTGCTGGTAGCATCATTGAGCGAAATTAGATCAATTCCCATAATAAATACAATTCGGAAACAACTTAGGGACTTCCCAAAAATCAATCCTGCCCAAATATGCTAGACCTCTTGCATAAATCAAAAATCTCGTTTGGTTAGCTATTAGCTATTAGTTTTTAGCTTTTACTAATCGAGGAGTGATTGGCATAGAAGAGTCAGTTATTCCTACCATAAAAATCTACTTTTGCACATTGGTGTGCTATAAATTCTAGATTCCTTGATAGCTATGGACATTTTTTAATTTGAAATGAAAGTCCTCCAATTAACAATAGGTCGAAAAAAAATGAAATATGCAGAAAACAACTAACACGCAGTAATATTTAACTTTTAACACCTAAGATCAAGCTATTTTCTGAACCTGTTTGGTGACTCCCCCAAAATAAGCATTTTGTTCGGCTCTGAGTCGATCGCAGAGTCTGCCATCGGGTAATTCCACATCGTCATATGTCAGCACAGAATCTTTAGCAACATCTCGCTTAAGACGACAACCCTCAGCTAATCCCATGGGTAATAAGTTTTCAGCACGGGCTAAATCGTAGTTTTCACACTGTCCGTAGGTCATATAGTAGCCAATACCATCAAGCTGTTCTCCTGCTTTTAAGTCGATTTTAGCGGTAGTTACCACATCCACTTGAGGCTTACCGAGTGGACTCATGACCGCATCTTGCAATAGAACAACTCTGGCGACAGATAAAGGTACCTCAAAGTGACAGAGATGGTAAGGAGTATAGAAACTATACAGAGGGCCTTCTCCCAGTTTGTATAAATTAAGATAGTGCTGTTGTTTGGGGTCATCATGAGTAGCAAACACATATACACCAGGGCCTGGTTTCGCGCCTACAACATAATCGACAATGCCACCCAACTGTTTTAGTTGCTCGACATCATACATCCCAGTCATCTCATCCACATGACCTTTAAATTCGTATCCCAGCATACCCCGTTTGGCTACTTGCATACCGGTAGCATTAGCAACGATCGCCTGCTCAAAAGAAATTTTGGTTCCATCGGCAAAACTTGTTACCATGTGAGCTTTTTGTCCCCAACGTCTGGCAAAACCTTCCTGAGTCGTGGGATTGCGATAAGGGTCTTGTAATCCTTTAATATTGCCGCAGAGTAAGGGAGTGAGTCCAATACTTTTTACAAAGCGGTAGAGGTTCATTTGTACCCCTGGTTGGTCACCATCACAGGCACTGAGAATGACTCCTGCACGGTCAGCATAAACCTTGAGAATTGAACCAATAGTTCCATCTAATTCTGCATTCATCAGAATCAC
>JASJDX010000348.1 GCA_030064975.1 Pleurocapsa sp. MO_192.B19 | reverse complement strand
TCCACATATTTAGTATTATTGTGTCAAGTCTTAATTACAAGTCTTAATTAAATTTTCCAACTAGAAAATTTTGATGGTCTTAACGTTAAAGCTTCATTGTAGAGTAGGCAAAAGTATTTAAGATCTTGATTTTGACAATAATATTAATCAGTTGGCTTGCCAAATATAAATAATGTTTATCTTTCGTCTACTAACAAAAATTAAAGAAAGTAGCTTCAAATTTATTCAAATCAATTACTTGTTGATTATATTACTTGCTACTTTTTGTCTAACGATTCAGTTAGCTATTGTGCCAGCATGGACTCAGCAGCCAGTTACACTCAAAACTCTAATTAGAGCCGATGAAGCTCAACAATTGCAGCCTTTAGTTACTAAATTTAACCAACAACATCCTGATATTAAATTTCAAATTGTAGAAGCTCCTAGTGACAGTAACCAAGTAGAAGACTTATATACGTCCTCTTTTTTACTGGGCAATTCTCCCTATGATTTGGTTTACATGGACATAGTATGGACTCCTAAATTTGCCGCCGCGGGTTGGCTAAAAGATGTCTCAGATCTTTTATCAGAAGCTGAAGCGGAACAATATCTGGAGGGAGATATAGCAGGAGGAACATATCAAGACAAGCTCTATCGTATTCCTTTTCGTTCTGATGCGGGAATGCTTTACTATCGCCAAGATTTACTAGCTCAAGCAGGATATGAACCACCAGAAACTTTTAGTGAATTAATTGAAATTTCCCAGAATTTACAACAGCAAGGGCTAGCAGATTGGGGTTATATATGGCAGGGTAAGCAGTATGAAGGACTTGCTGCTATGTTTGTGGAAATTTTGCAAGGTCATGGAGCTTTTTGGGTCAATCCAGATACTTTAGAAGTTGGATTAGATCGGCCAGAAGCGATAGAATCAGTTGAATTTTTGCGTACCACTATCGCTAAAAAGATTTCTCCTTTTGGGGTAACCACCTATGCTGAAGATGAAACTCGTCGCCTATTTGTAAATGGCAAGGCAGTTTTCTTGAGGAATTGGCCCTATGTGTATAGCTTGGCTCTACAATCTCCCATCGCCGGAAAATATAGTATTAAGCCGATGGTTCATGCTGTAGGTGAAAATAGTGGAGCTTGTTTAGGAGGATGGGGATTAGGTATAGCCCAAAGTAGTAAACATCCCGATGCAGTGGGGGAAGTAATTAAGTTTTTGAGTAGCGAAGACTCCCAACGAGAATTTGTTCTAGACACTGGTTTTGTTCCTAGCCGTACATCGCTATTTAATGACCCCCAAATTGTTGCCAAATATGATTACTATCCCAAATTATTAGAGGTGGTGCAAAGTTCTGCACTACGCCCGCCAATTTCGCAGTATGCTCAAGCTTCGGATATTTTACAGCGTTATCTAAGTGCTGCCATAACTAACAAAATGACTCCCAAACAAGCAATGCAAGCTGCTGCTAAAGAAACTCGCAACTTACTAGAAAGATGAAGGATAAAAGCTATCAAAAATTAATAATTAACAATTATGAATGATGAATAAACAAGCAAAATTAACAGGCTGGCTGTTGTTATTTCCAGCTTTATTTATTTTAGGTTTAGTATTTATTTATCCTATTGCCAGAGCATTTTGGTTAAGTTTTTTTGCTGAAAATTTGGGTACTCAATTACAACCAGTTTTTACTGGCTTAAGTAATTATCAAAGAATGATCGGAGACGGAAGATTTTGGCAAAGTTTGTTTAATACTTCAGTCTTTACTGTAATTAGTGTAATTCTAGAATTATTGTTAGGTTTGGGTGTCGCTTTAGTCTTAAATAAATCATTTTTTGGTCGGGGGATTGTCCGAACAATTGCTATCATTCCCTGGGCTTTGCCTACTGCCGTTATGGGATTAGCTTGGGCATGGATTTTTAACGATCAATATGGCGTAGTCAACGATATTTTAAATCGATTAGGATTAATTAATACAGGAATTAATTGGCTAGGGACACCATCCTTAGCTATGACAGCATTAATAGTTGCCGATGTTTGGAAAACAACGCCCTTTATTAGCATTATTTTACTAGCTGGTTTGCAATCTATTTCGGAAGATTTGTATGAAGCGCATAAGATGGATGGAGCTAGTCCTTGGCAAAGCTTTCATCAGATTACTTTGCCCCTCTTGATGCCCCAAATTTTAATTGCTTTATTATTTAGATTTGCTCAATCTTTTGGTATTTTTGATTTGGTGCAAGTAATGACAGAAGGAGGTCCCGCAGGTTCAACGGAAACAGTTTCGATTTATATTTATTCTACGGTAATGCGCTATTTAGATTTTGGTTATGGTGCAGCTTTAGTTGTAGTTACTTTTCTGTTATTAATATTAGCGGTGGCGATTACTGCATTACTGTTAAAAAAAGTTCGCGCTTAAATTATTGAACATTATATTAATCGCGATCGCGCTATGATGCGCACAGGCTCACGCCAAACGCTTTAGATATTTATCCCCATTCGTCCCCCCATCTCTTGGGCAAGCCGTTAAGCGGGATAATAAGGACAAGTCCTGCTTAGTTTGAGACAGACCGCGTAATCGCTTTTAACATTCCTCATCAGATTAAAATGCTTATTAAGTTAAACAGACAACAAATTAACAATTGTTTCAGCCAGATAAACAAGTTGTAACTATAATTTGTGTCACTACAAAAATTAGATATTAATTGAAGTTACCAATTATAGTTATATAGTTAATTTGAATATAAACCATTGGTTATTGGCTATTCTGGTTCGTCATTCACTGACGGCAGTATCATCCAAGCTTTGGTAATCAACTCACTTAACCATTTACGTCGGTCTAGATCTAAAACGAGATCGTCTTGTAAAATACCTTCGGTTAATTCTTCTAAAGATTTTCCTTGTTGACGAGCCATCTGAACCACACCTGCGATCGCCATGGCAATAATTTCTTCATTGACGGAACTATTTCTTAGTGCCAATATTTCTTCTGTGTTAGCTGGAATGGGATAATCCATAAATAGAGTGTTGTGTGGTGTTGAAGCAGATTAGTGGTTAACTAATAAGTTAACTAATATTAAGATTCGTCTAGGCTTGTGCACAAGGGCGAATTGTCTCGCCAGTGTAGCTTATGAACAATGGATTTAACAACATAGTTAAATTTCTTAAAAATAAATTAACATTTTTTTACATGAAAGAACTGCATTATACAGAAATACCTACTCCAGATACAAAAGCAGTACAGACTTGGTTACAAAATAGATGGCAACCTAAATTCGGCACAAAAATTGCTACTCCTGATGGAATTCGTCTCCAGTTTGAAGCATTATCTGACAGTGAATTATCAATTTTTGTCTGGCAGTTACAGCGCACCACCTATTTAAAAATTTTTCAATGGGGTGAAAAAACAATTCCACAAGCGGCTCAAATTAAGCAACATTTAACCCAAGAGATCCGTGCTGCATTTCCCCAAGAGTATCCTATTCCCCCAGCTATAGATTTAGCGCAACAGTCGATTTTCGAGGCTTTAGCCGAAGCTTATCCTCAAACAGTCCACTTCTTTCAGAAAATGCCCAATGGAGAATACGATCTTAATCGGGTTTACTGGTGGGAAAAACGCTGGCGAGATAGTGTCAGAAATCCTCAGCAGCCAAAAGAAGTAGTCTTTAAAAGTAATTCTGCTCAATCTATCTTAGATAAGAGTCAAGAATATGATCTGATTTACATTGGCGGTGCATTAGGAGTTATTCATGCTGCGGTAATGGCGCAAAAAGGTTATCGAGTATTGTTGATAGAAAGATTGCCTTTCGGTAGGATGAATCGGGAGTGGAATATCTCCCGCGATGAATTTCAAAGTTTGATTAATTTGGGCTTATTTACCCCCGAAGGATTTGAATCAGTTATAGCAGCAGAATATGTAGATGGTTTTAGCAAGTTCTGTGATGCTTATAATCCTCCTCATTTAAAAGCTGCGGTATTGCATACGCCCAAAGTACTAAACGTGGCAATTGATGCTGAAAAAATGCTGCATTTTTGTGGTGATAAATTACGTCAAGCTGGGGGAAATATTTGGGATGAAACAGAATTTATTCGCGCCGATATTAACGATAATGAGGTTACAGTACATTTAACCCATCTGCCAACTAAAGAAAAGAAACAGGCAACAGCAAGATTACTTATAGATGCCATGGGTACTGCTTCCCCTATTGCTTGGCAACTAAATGGTGGTCGTACTTTTGATAGTGTCTGTCCTACAGTGGGGGCGGTAATTGAAAGCGGTTTGGCCCCAGAAGTGTGGGATGAAAATTATGGAGATGTCTTAAATTCTCATGGCGATATCTCTAGAGGGAGACAGCTAATCTGGGAATTATTTCCTGCGGGCAATAGAGAATTGACTTTCTATCTTTTCCATTACCATCAGGTACATCCTGATAACCCTGGTTCGCTCTTAGAAATGTATGAGGACTTCTTTACCATTTTGCCAGAGTACCGCCGTTGCGATATGGAAAAACTAGTTTGGAAAAAGCCCACTTTCGGTTACATACCTGGTCATTTTAGTGTTAGCGATCGCGATCGCACTGTAGCTTTTGATCGTTTACTGGCTATTGGAGATGCTGCTTCTTTACAATCTCCGCTAATTTTTACTGGTTTTGGTTCATTGGTACGTAACCTAGAACGACTAACCACTCTTTTGCATACCGCCCTACAACACGATTTACTTACCGTAGAACATTTGAATCAAATTCGAGCCTATCAAAGCAATATCTCTGTTACTTGGCTTTTTTCCAAAGGGATGATGGTGCCTACAGGAAAAATTCTACCCCCTCAAAGAATTAACTCGATGTTGAATACATTTTTTGGGTTACTAGCAGATGAACCTCCCGAAGTCGCGGATACTTTTATTAAAGATCGTACTGACTGGTTAACCTTTAATAGATTAGCGTTAATTGCTGCCCGCAAAAATCCTGCCTTACTCGTATGGATTTGGGAAATGGCAGGAAGCAAAGATATGCTGCGCTGGTTGGGTTCATATTCTGCCTTTAACCTAGATGCTCTAAGAAATCTGCTTCTTGGCGGTTGGTTCCCTGCTTGGTTAAAACAGTCTCAACCTTGGTTAGAAAAGCAATATCCTGGTTTGTGGTTAAAACTATTGAGCCTCAACTATCAATTACGATTTTCTAGTAACTCTAACAGTTAAATTCATAAATTTGAATATGATCTGCTTGGAATAGCCAAGCAGAAAAGCAGTCACTTGCTGCAACAATTAAACATTGACAGTTAAATTTTGCAGAGTGCTAATAATTTCCGTAGGTTCTAGTCGCTGAGTATAATCAGCATTAGCAAAAGCTAAAACTACTTTACCATCAGCAGCAATGACATAGGTAGCAGGAATAGGCAAGTCAAAAGTGGGATCGCCATTATAAGCAGGTAAATCAATACCGAAGTTTTGGTAAATTGGTCTTAATTGTTCAGGAAGAGTAAACACTAGACCATATTCCCTAGCAACCTTATTACCGAGATCGCTTAACACTTCAAAAGTCAGCTCATTTTTTTCGGCAGTAGATAGAGAATTATCTGGGGTTTGAGGAGAAACAGTAATTAAATTTGCTCCCAAAGCCTTAATTTCTGGTAATGCTTGCTGTAATGCGCGTAATTCTAAGTTGCAGTAAGGACACCAACCACCACGATAAAAGGAAAGTACTACCGCACCCTGTTGTAAAAGCTGTTGCAGATTGATAGATTCTCCTGTGGCGTTAGGTAAAGTAAAGTCTGGTGCTTTGTCTCCTACTTTTAAAGTCCGATCTACTATGCCAGAGTCGATCAGATCATTGGTTGCTTGATTCATTATAGCCAGAGTTGTTGAATCGACTTGACCGAGAAACTGTTGGCGAAAATTAGCTAATTCTTGGCTAAGGGTCATAGTCCTAGATTATTTTTTGAACTTCATATTTAAGTAAAGTTGATCGAGCTTAAAAAAACCATAAATAAAGCTTAAAAAATAATAAGTAATCAGAAATCTTAGCCGATTAGAGAGTGTTTGTAAACAAAAAATTAAACTGCATATGTATTAGGACTTGGAGGCTTGAGAAAATACGGACTTGGGGGGTTTAATTCATGCGCTTCCCGCGCTTCCCTACTTTTTTAGTTTTTAAGATTTACTTTACAAACAGTTTCTTATATTTGAGGTTTATGATTCTATTTTTGCTCTGAAATAACTGTAGAGCAAGACTTTTGACAGTCAAAATAAATCTTCTTAAGTATTACTTAATTAGTTTTAAGTTTCACTTGTGACAATCACAAACCTGTAATAATACCGAGAAAATAACATTTAAATTATTACACTATAAGAGCAAATGGAATTGGGAGGATCTTGAAGTTGTGTCTAATAATTTTGTTGCAGTTCTTAACCGACTACTAACCGCAGCGATGATAGTTGCTTTACTAATTGCTTGCCAAGATATGCCCGAAAGTCAAAACTTTGGGATTCAACTTGAGTCTCAAGAAAATCAATCACGTAATTAATCTATTACTTGATTAATTGCAACTATCAAACTGTATGGGTGTTCGTGAAACACTATTAGCAGTTGGTTTAGCAGTCAGATAAATTTGACCATTTTTCACAGCAATTCCTCTGGCGGGGTAGATTTTACCCAGAGAAGTTTCAATCCCTTGGGGTTGCTGATTAACTGTATCGGCGTTGATTGGACAAGCATTAAATACTACTGGTTTGACTTGATTGCTGGGTAAATTCGTTACCTTGTCTATAACATAATCGACATCAGGTACGTTAAGATCAAAGCTAATTAAAGCAAAGTTAATCTCAGAATCAAACACAATTGTATTGGAACTGGCGATATTGGCAGTAGCTACAGCATTTTCACCATTAGAAGTAGCTCTAGAATCTAAGTCATTGATGCCATCATTAATAGTAGCAGCAGCATTAAGATTGCCGAAGTTTAAGCTGTCTGCAACATCAAAGGTAATTGCGCCTGGGCGATCGCCTATTACATTTAAACTAATATTACTGTTGGCAAAAGAATTAGCCGCAGCACCGTTGTCGGCATTGGCTTCGGCAAACACGACATTTTCTGAAGTCACCTCAATTGAGGAATTGACATCATCAATGGTTGCCCTGTCGCTATCAACTGTAATTGCGCCAGCATTACCAATAGTAATCGCCGAAATTGGTTGACTACTATTGGGCTCAAAAATTCCATAAGTCACTTGTATCTGGGAAACTGCTCTAGATGGTGTTTGGGCAGTAGCAACTGCGGGATTATTCGCTAAAATAGTTGCTGTGTTGTTGGCATTATTGGTAACGAATACAGAAGAATTTAATGAACCTGTATTAATACGATCGCCCGCCCGCAAGAAAATTTCGCCCCCAGATCCGATATCAGCTTGAGGAATACTTAGGGTAATTTGGGAAACTGACAAGGTAATGTTAGGAGTGGTTTCAGTATTGCTCCTGACGCGATCGCTTACTGCTACATTGGAATTAAGATTTTCAGTAGTTAAGTTATTCCCAGCATTGAGGTTAATATTTCCCCCATCAGCAGTATCAAGTTCTAATAGTGCAGCAATAATCGAAAAACTATCTAAAGATACAGAATTACTGTCAATGGAGATCGCTGAACGAGAGTTGAGGCTACCCACGTTAATATTATTGCCCGCCTGCAAAATAATTTCTCCCCCCGCACCAGCTTGTATATCAGCTTGGGGAATAGCAAAAATATTATTGGCTTCTTCAATAGTGTCTACTTCCGTAATCAGGTTTAAATTTACCGCAGAAGAAGCATTAAAGTTACCTGTAATAATATCTCTGATAGCTAATAAAGCGATCGCGCCACCATTCCCTGAAGCAATAGTAACTCTGGGAAAAGTTTGCAGATTAGCAACAGTAGTTAATTGACTATCTACTCTCGAAGAAGTGTTGATCCCATTAGGAATATTAATATTACTCCGCGAGTCAATTGCCACATTACCGCCATTACCTATAGGGTTGCTGGTATTAATTGCTGTCGCTGTAATGTCTCCCGCAGCTAAGTCAGTATTCGCTTGATATTGATTGGTTAATAAAACCCTACCCCCAGAATTATTAATCGTGCCGTCGATATTGATATTGCTCCCTGTGGGTATAGCCGTGGTGTCTGGAGTTAATCCTGTTCCCGTTATTCCTGGTGTACCGATATTATTTGTACCTGCGCGGATATCTAAAGTCGGTTCAGCACTACCATCGATATTTATCTGACTGCCATTGGAGAGAGTAATACTTTCCTGTAGAGAGTTAGCAGTGGTATCTGTACCCGTAATATTAATATTGCCCAGGATTGTTACATTGCCTCCCGCTAGGATATGTAAAGATGCTCCTTCATAACTGGCAAAACTTACATCTCCCTGCGATCGCACTACAGGATCATTAATACTAACGAAATTTCCCAGGCTTCCATCTAACTGTTCAATGCGGAAATTTCCTCCACTGTAATAATGGGCATCACCGTTAATTGAGTTATTATTTCGTAAAATCAGATCGCCACCTGAAATTAAACCACTAGCAGAATTATTTAAAGCCGAAATATCAATAGTGCGATCGCCTTGTAAAGATAATTCATTCCCCGCCGCAGCAATAAACGGGTTGCTCAGGCTATCTCTAATCTTAATCGTATCTAATGCCTGTAAGGTAATATTTTCTCCTGCCTGGAGTTGTCCTTGTAGATCTAAATTATTAGCAGAAAGGGTTAAATTGCGATCGCTTTGTAGATTTCCTGTATTGCTGATATTTCCCGTAGTGTCTCTCAAATTTAATCCAATGGGGGCATTAATCGTTAATACTGGTGCAGCAATATCAGTAGCACTAAATTCTGTGCCGTCATCAAACAATAATCCTGTTGAGGTACTACCTAAAAATGAACCACCCACATCCAACCTGGCATTATCGCCAAAAACTATCCC
>JASJDX010000347.1 GCA_030064975.1 Pleurocapsa sp. MO_192.B19 | reverse complement strand
TACGATTAGGGAGTACTTATTAATAAATCTTGAAAGCCTCATGAGATAACGATTTCAAGATTTTATCTCATCGAATTATACGCAAGCGCGTTGTTTTCTGGTCGTTTACTATCGGATCGCCATAATGCGAGCTGATTGTCCATTCAAAATATCAAAGACCTTCTCTGTTTTCCGCAGTCAGTTTCAGCGATTTATAGATAGAGCCTAACTTTGCTGCTACATTTGGGGGTTTGAAGGTAAAATGAATATAAAAACCATCTTGCTCTACTGGCTTTTCCAAAACCTTGGCATAAATATCTTCGCTAGGTTCTAATTGTTGATTCGGCGTTAATAAATTCAGCTTAATATTACTCAGTCCAGGTGGAATTTCTGATTGTTCTCGATTTTTAACTCTAATTTCAGCCTCATTAGCTGAAAGCCGAATTAAATTCCCCTTAAATAGTTGATTACCCACATCCTTTACTTCCAAGACAGCGTATTGGATCGGTATTGCTTCACAGAGGGTCAAAAAAACTTCTTCTTCTTGAAGGAGAAAGAGATTGTATTTTCCCGCGATACCATTAACTTGATAGATGGTAATTGGCTTTTGAATTCCTTTTGATAATACTTTTTTGCTTTCTTCGACGATTGCGATTGACCCAACGTCTTCTAAAGTCTGTTCTGAGATGAGAATTTGACCACCTATAGTGTAGGATTCAATACGATAAGTTATATTGACTGGGGTGCCGACAACACCATACTTGCTGCGTTTTTCCGAGCCGATATTTCCTACCACCACTTCACCAGTATTGATGCCAATTCCCATTGTTAACTGGGGTAAATTCATTTGTTTCATTTCTTGGTTTACCATAGCCATTTTTAACTGCATTGCACAGGCACAGGCAATAGCACGAACTGCATCATCTTTTCTAGCGGTAGGCGCACCAAAGAGAACCAGGATTCCATCTCCTTGGAATTCATCAATGGTTCCCTGGTAATCGGCGATCGTATCTGCCATATAGTGTAGATAAATATTAAGGAGCTTAATCACCTCTTCAGGAAGTAATCGTTCTGATATAGCGGTGAATCCTCTTAAATCAGAGGTCATAATCGTGATTTTCCGTCTTTCACCGCCGAGTTTTAAACCTTCAGGACTTTCGAGTAAATTGGCGACAACTTGATCGCTTAGATAACGTCCAAATGTTTTACGTATGTCCTGTGCAGTCTTAGCTACATACACTGTGATCGCTAGCACAGCCCCTCCTAAACCTAAAAATCCTGGAACTACAGGAAGCCACCAACCTCCCAAAAATGCAAGATAAGTGCCGATCAGCAAAGTACCTCCCGCTACCAAGAAGCTAACAGAACTGAACCATAAAAGGATTCTTTTCTCCCCGATATAGCGAGACTGCCAGCGCAAGGTTGCCCCAACTCCAGACCAAAAGAAAATCCACAGCCATTCTTGTAATTCCGACCAGTTTTGAAATAGCAAGCGATTGTCTAGGGCTGCACTAATAATCTGGCTAGTCAAATGGGCATGGATTTCTACCCCAGCCAGGGGTTTTGGACTTTCAAACAGACTACTGCTATAGGGAGTGTAGAATAAATCGTTGGAACTCTCGGCTACATAACCAATCAAAATAATGCGATCGCGACCCCAGTTAGGAGGTACTCGATCTTGGAGAATGTCCATTAGGGAAACTGTGTCAAAGTAACCGCTTGCTCCTCGGTAATTTAATAATATCTGATAACCACCTGCATCAGCTCGTACATAACCGCCGTCGTTAGCCTCAAACGGAGTAAATATTTTCTTCCCCAACTGCCAAGAATTAGTATTACCCTCAATAGATTGAGGGGCAATGCCGTGATTTTCGAGATAATGTAGAGCCAGATGTAGACTAAAGCTATAGACATCTTCGCCGTCGGTAGATAAGTAAATCAAACCACGTCGTATTTTTCTATCTGAATCAAAGATCAGGTCATTAGCACCAACTCGATCCTTTTTTTTAAGAGCAGCAGGTGGAGCAACTGCCTGAATTCCTGGCTCTCCTGCTACTTTTTGGATGCCTACTAGATAGGGAGTAGATTCAAAGATCCGAACTAAATCTTGATGACCTGGTTCTACTGGTAAGTCACGATAAACATCCAGACCGATGGCTCTGGGCTGTTGAGCTATAAGTTTCTCGAGCAGCTGTGCATAAATCCCATCGGGAATGATTGCTGTCTCTAAATTGTGTAAATCTGCCTCATTAATACCGACGATGCCAATGCGATTGTCAGGAGATTCTTGGGGACGCAAGCGCATATATTGGTCAAAAACTGACCATTCCCAGGACTGTAACAAACCAGCCGAGCGGATTAAGATTACCAAAATTGCGATGCAGGGAGTAGTAATCCAGATGCCGCGCCCCTGCCAAAAAAGCGATTGTAATTTTGCTCGCATAGGCTATCAACTCCGTTCGATTTACTTGCTGAAATGAGTTATTAATTTTTGGGCGTACAGCATTCCAAGATGGGTTTTTTCGCAATGCTTTCAAGATCGATTGATTTTAAAAATTCCGTCCATTCAGCAGGATTTTCTGTAGATAATTGAGCCATAATATCCAAGGTTTCGTGCCAAATTCTTTGTTGGGCATAAAATTCGGCTTGTTCTAAAAGATTTTTATTGGCTAATTGTTGCTTGAGAGATAAATCGATTTCCTGGGGCTGAAGCACTCCTGAGACCCACTGGTTACGTTTGGGGTTTTGAGGATTACAAACTAGAGAAAACTTCCATTGATAATTTCTATCTGTTTTTAGAGAAGCATTTGGCGGGATCTTTAATTTGACTATACCTGGAGTAGGAGGGAGTTTAAAGCTGACCGCATAAACTTCATCTCCTTGTTCATCTTTGACTAAAAATTCGCCAAACTCTGCTGTATTCAAAGGAACATACCAATATAATACAGGATTGGTAGTAGCAGTTATCCCCACATTAGTGCGCGTTGGCATCAAAGGTGTCAAAGGAATTGTTCGTTCATTTCCACTCGACTCTACACAAGAATTACCGCGTGTACCCCCTCCAGTTGTTGTTTGAGGAGATCCTCGTTCATTGGTAGGTGGGAATTCGAGACTGATTTTCATTGAGTCAGGCTGTGCCAATAATCGCGACGATAGCCCTGAGAAAATTATCCCTGTTTGACAGATGAGAACCAGCAAAATTCCTGTCGATTTGTAATACTGTTGCCATTTCATAATTTTTATATTTGGTTTGAAAAAATAAATCTCGATCTGCTGTTTTGTGCGTTGCAACAATCAAAAATTAAATGTAGTTCTAATACCGCCAATGACAATATCTTGGTTGTTGGCATCCTGATTGGGGGCTGTAATCCAGATTAAGGAGGGGGTGAGAGAGATATTGTCATTTAGTTGATGTCTGTAATAAGCTTCGAGATGCAATGAGGTATCATTCTCAAATTCGGGAATTTCTAGATCGGTATCCAAACTGGTTAGGGTAGGCTCGACTCCTACAATTAATCCCCCTTGATTGCCCTCCATAAATAGATCTGGGAAGGCCATTTGCAGTGAATAAGTCCAAATATCCGCATCTCCTTTATTAAGCAGTCTGGCTTTAATCAGATTTGCCCAACCACCGACAATAATGCGATCGCCAATCGTATAGTAACCCCCTATCTGATAGGCATTGCTAGAAACTTCTGCCCCCTCCTCAAAAAAGACCCCAGGATCGTCAAAACGGTTGGCTAAGGCAGTGCCGACAAAACCATTGCCCCTAAATGTTTGTCCGTTATTAAAACCGAAATTGCCGTTATCAAAATAGCCATTCTGATATAAGAGTTGTAAGAACAAATCGGGGGTGGGATTGTAGTTAATTTGGGCTGAGGCAATATAGTCTCCATTGAATAAACCCCTACCTGATTGAGAATCGTTAGCGAAGGTACTCAAATAAGTCAAAGTTAAGACAGTCGAGTCTAAAAATTCATAGCTAGCTGATATTCCCGAACCCCCTCCCAACAGATAGATCGGTGGTGCTTCGGCAAAAGCACTCACAGGCCCTCTCCCCAAACTATAGCCAGGAAAAAATTGGCGTAGCAGAATCGGGCTAAAGCGATATCGATTGGCAGCAACGATGTCGATTACAGCTTTATCTCCCAGGGGAAACTGATATTCTAAGCCGATTAATCGCAAACTATTGGCACTATCTCCAGAACCAGTGGTATCGCTC
This sequence comes from Pleurocapsa sp. MO_192.B19, assembly GCA_030064975.1. Classification (GTDB taxonomy): domain Bacteria; phylum Cyanobacteriota; class Cyanobacteriia; order Cyanobacteriales; family Xenococcaceae; genus Waterburya. Next base: position 4,732 of record JASJDX010000347.1, on the reverse strand, counting down.
GAACCTTCTCTAGTCGAACCAACCTCTATTCCATTATTAGTACTGGCTAATTCGGGGAAAGTGGTATTGGTTGCCCCCAAGGCGGTTAGCAGAAGATCTCGACCAGTAAAGCTAGTTAGTTGCCCCAAAAAAAGATTGTACTGCACGTTAGTTTGGGGATCGCCATCACCAGAGAAAAAGGTATTAGTTTGAACCCTTAAGTTGCCTGTAAGTTTGGTAGTAGTAGAAAATTGAGTATCTTCTATTTGTTTGATGTTGGTTTCTAGGCGATCGAGACGGCTATTAATCTTAACTAATTCTGCACTGTAATTTTTTTGCAATTTTTCCAAGGTTGCCAGATCTTGGGCGGAGATCTCAGTTTCTCCCCCAGCTATAATCTGTTGGATATTTATCAGGCAAGAATTTAAACCAACGGCAAATTCATAACGAGTTAAAGTTGCATCACCTCGATATGTTCCGTCAGGATATCCGTCAATGCAACCATAGCGATCGCTTAAACTCCTCAATGCTTCATATGCCCAGTCTCCAGGGTTAACATCTAGTAGTTCAGAAACATTATTAATTTGTTCCATACCATCTAATACTTCACCCTCAATGTCGCCTATGGGAGAAATAAGCTCATTGTTAGATTCAATTGTTTGGGCTGTGGCTGGATTATTGGCAGTAATTAATATGGTAGAAGCGATCGCGTAGCGAAGCCATGCCGTTAGGCTTATCGCTTTGGCAGCTTGGGAAAAATTCTGCTTAAGTATGGTTGTTGTTTCGGTAATATTCACTGTATTTATTGGGGTAAAACTAGCGAGAGTGTAATGAGAGGCAATCTAGATAATATTGCAGCCTTTGGTGTTTGAAGTAGTCTAAATGACGATTTCCTAATAATCGCTAAAATAACTGACTTGTATTGGTTTGAGCCTTTTGTGCCTAATAAATTTAATTCTTAATTTTGCAGAGTAAGGTCAGAAGCTGCAAAAATTCCTCTGAAGGAGCGATTGCGCTCCGCCCTAAAGGACTAGCTCCGCGTCACGCACTGGCAAAGTCAATCGCTATAAGTAAGTTGTGAAACTTTTGTAGGACAAGCATTTTGAGTAAGAAAAGCTCCTCATGACAGTTTCGCGCTTATCTGCCCCTAGAAATTAAAGATAATCCAACTCAAGCATTTCGTACATAACCACTCAGGTTAGTCAACGTAAGACTCAGGCAAAAACAAAATCATCAGCACTAAGTTCGTTAAATATTACTCCTGCTACATTGGCGAGAGATATTTCTTTACTCGTACCATCTTCAGTAAATTCAGCGGCAATGCTAGTACTCCCCAAATCCCCAAACATTGGAAGTAGTTGCAGATCTTCAAAGGAAGAGACACCTTCAATTCCGCTAATATAAATGCGATCTACTCCTAGCTCAAAGTCCATAATAGTATTGCGAGTATCGACCAATTCTGGCAGGGATATTCCCTCCGGTAACAGTGCATTAGTTCCTTCAGGATATTCAACAGCAACAGCATCGGGTAATTGTCCGTTAACAATCCAAAATTGGTCAGCACCAGCATCGCCATAAAGGAGATTACCTCCACCTCCGCGAATACTCAGAAGATCGTCATTGTTGCCACCATGCAATTCACCATTGCTACCAGCAATTAGATGATCGTCACCGTTACCACCATCTAGATAAGTGTTGCGACCAGAAGAATTTAAATCTCCTGGTTGACCTGCACCAACCGCAGCATTGATTTGGTCATCCCCATCACCCCCAAAAGCACGGTCGTCAACATTTACTAAGATTTCATCGTCTCCTTGACCGCCATAAAGTCGATTGAGACCTAAACCATCAGAAGCATCGATAAAATCATTACCCGCTTCGCCAAACACCTCATCTTCTTTGATGGCATAAATTTCATCATTTCCTCCACCAGCGAATATTTGACGGCGACTTTCATACTCTTCTACCGACCAAACTTCTCCGACAATGGGGGCGGGGTTTCCTTGACTATCTCTAAATACATCAAAAGCAAACTCTTCAGCTGGAATGACCAACCAGTCATATTGTTCTACAGGCTCGCCAAAAGGTAAGGTCACTACTGTCTCAGGAGATAGACCATCTTGGGTATCTTGGGGTAATTGAGCGACTTCATCGGCAACTGTCTCTAAAGCTTGAGGATCATCGTAAAATTCAAGAGTAATAACTCCTTCCCTACCAGCTACTGCATAGTCTTCTCGCAAAATTTCAATCAAGCTTTCAGATTCGCCGAGAGAACCTTCAAGAACTCGGTAAACACCATTGGCAAAAACTAACTCCTGTGTCGCTGGGTTAATAGCAGCATTAACAAAAGTTCCGTCATAATCTACACCATCAAGGCTCATCGGGTCTACTGTAAAGTCTGTAAACCCTGGTGCAACTTCGTAAATATATCTATAAGTATTAGTTTCTTGGGACTCATTAAAGAAATTTGCTTGATCCCCCAAAAAGACTTGCCGATTGGTGGGAATATTTCCCAGAGGTGCTATCGGTGATGGGAAAAGTTCGCTGGTCAGATCTGGTTCTTCTACTACAGGAATTGATATCGAAAGTGCTTCTAGCGTCTCGTCACTAAAATTGGCGATCGCATATTCATTTCCTGGGGCAATATGAACGTAACTATCTCTGCCTGCAACTTCAACCTCACCGTTAATTTCAACCGCTAAGTGACCTTTATTAACATAAAATAGTTGATGATCTTCGCTAGTAACGGGATTGGGAAAATCTTCTGTGGTTGTTAAAGCGATTTGTCCTCTAATTTCTCCTGTTTCGTTTCCTGCTGTATGAACTTGGAAATAATAATCGCTTTCTGGTACGCCACCATGCTCGATAAATTCACTCAGAGCTTCGGGAATTTCTGCTTCCGATTGATTCCAAACGCCACTAATGGTAGTGGAACCATCATCATTTAAACTGATATTCAGGTTGCTTTCTTGTTGTTCGTTAGGATCGAGAATATTAAAAGCGTGAGGTCCATTAATTCCCGATTCTCCTGAATGAATATGAATTTTCGTAACATCATCTAGTTCGTTATCGGGAGTTTGAGCAGACTGTCCCTCAATTAACTCTCCAAAATCAAAACCAGTCACAGTTAAGACATATTCAATATCTCCCGATTCGTTTAATTCCAGAGTGGCTGTACCCGTAGCGGAAGATTCTGTTGGTTCTACTACTTGCGAACTTGATAGATTAGCACTAACTGAAATGTCTGTAGTTTCAGGTGCAAGTTCAAACTGATTGTAAGCAAATTTATTGCCCGATTCTTCTAAACTTGTGAGAGAAGTATATTCGATGCCAAAATCACCAGTAAAAGTTGGTCTTTGTGGTAGTCCTTTTTGTTTGCCAGTGGTCCAAACGCTTAAGCCATCGAGTTGATTGAGTTTTTTGGCTTCTTGTACCACTTTTCCCGTGGCATCTTCTGGCAAAACTAGTATATAGTCCAGTGCATCTTCTGGTGGTTGATAATCTGGGTCTAGAGCAAGTAAAGTGATTCCAGCATTGGTTCTGGCAGAAAATTTAGCTAAGTTTATAAAATCTTCTGGTAGTGGACCTTCAAAGGTTGGTATGGGTGCGTCTCGATCTATTACAGACTGTGCTGCAAAATCAAAAAACAGATCTAATGCTCCAGGGGTAGTCATTGAAAGAGTTCTCGCTCCTGGAGTAACACCGATTACCGATGCAGTTGAATCTAGATTGCGATATCCGTGAGTTCTGTCTATGGGACCAAATACTGTAGTTCCTTCAGGTACGACAATACCAAGTTCGCCTTGGTCGCCTAAATTAAACTGAAATTCACCGTCTGTTATGTGCCAAATTTCATGTTCGAAGGGATGATAGTGAGGTGGCGGACCACCATTGATGGGAAGGAAAAAATCAAAGAAGTTAAAATCAAAGTCTGTTTCTCTGGTAGTAGACAAAGATGTATATAGGTCACCAGAGGCATATACTGCTGGACGAGTAGAATCGTCTCGTTCGACTATGGAGTAATCTTCAACTACTTCAGTTGGGATAATTATTCCTTCTACTCCAACTGTGTTACCTGTGCTATGAGTCATATCAATCTCCTGAAGCTAGTAGAGTTAATGGAAATCTTTGTTAGAGAAGCTGAAATTTGCTTTGTAGGAATAATTGCTATTTCTGAGTAACTTTCTCTTGCTGAATAAAATTAAGTAGCAATCGGGAAAAAGTAGGGAAGATATTAACTAAACCGCATCTAGTTTGAGTGTGGGGGATGCTGAAATAAATTCAGCATATCCAACCATGCTGTTGAAACCCATAGTTTAAAAAAATGTCTATTTCAAGCAACAGGTAACAGGCAATAGAAAAATTACATTACAGCAGTAAAACTATAGTTTTCTATGCAGTAAGCAGTGAATAACTAGGAATTGGTTGCTTGTCTTCAATCCTTGACTTCTAAATTTTTCTTCTCTAGTTCTTCTCGATTGGTTTTTAAGTTCAAATCAGTTGGACTCAATCAAGCGTTTTTTTGATAGTTGCAAATAACTTAAGCGTCTGGTTGCTATTTAGCAGTAGCTCTATATTCTTAGTTTGCATACTTGCAATAATCGACACATTGTTACGGAATTTTTTATTGAAAATGTTGTCCTATGACTCAATTGCCAACAATGACTAAATCTTCAGCTACTCCCTATAAAAATGCCGTTTTAGACGATCTCGAACTACAAACGGCTCTACAAAACATCAATCCTGAATTTGG
>JASJDX010000346.1 GCA_030064975.1 Pleurocapsa sp. MO_192.B19 | reverse complement strand
AGTCAAGCTACTACATCAACTCAATTAACTGTATCAGCAGCAGCAAGCCTAAAAGATTCTATAGAAGAAATTAAACCTTTATACCAGCAAGAACATCCTGAAAGCGAAATTATCTATAATTTCGCTTCTTCTGGTTCATTACAACGTCAAATCGAACAGGGGGCACCTGTAGATGTTTTTATTTCTGCTGCTACCAGTAAAATGGATGCTTTGGAAAAACAGAGTTTATTACTGACAGAAACTCGCCGAGATTTATTAAAAAATCAAATGGTTTTGATTACTCCTACAGATCACAATAAAAATAATCTCAAACTCGATAATTTTGACGATTTAACTAACAAAGAAATAACTACGATCGCTTTAGGACAACCAGAAAGTGTTCCTGCGGGTAAATATGCCCAAGAAGTGCTAAATTCTTTTAAAATCACCAATCAAGTAAATTCTAAGACCGTTTACGGTAAAGATGTGCGCCAGGTACTTAATTATGTTGCTACGGGTAATGTAGACGCAGGAATTGTTTACCGTACGGATGCTCAAGTTTCCGATAACGTCCAAATAGTTGCTACTGCCCCAGAAACTAGCCATTCCCCTGTAATTTATCCTGTGGCTGTCATCCAAAATAGTGATTATCCAGAAGCCGCAACCGAACTGGTAGAGTTTTTAATCACCCCAGAAGCCCAGGCGGTATTTAAAGAGTATGGGTTTGTTTCAGTAATTCAGTAATCAGTAATCACCTAAGCAATGAATATTCCAACCCTAAAACGAGACTGGAAAGCATATTATAATGCTGTAGCTAATCGTCCACCGAGAAAAACGATCTTGACTGCCCTTGCTGCTTTTAAACAACCAGGGTTCGCGATCGATCTTGGTTGTGGGGATGGGAGAGATACAGTAGAAATATTACGCCAGAATTGGAAGGTACTGGCGATCGATAAAGAACCTGATGCTATTGCTCGTTTATTATCTCGTTCAAACCTTAATACTTGGCAATTAACTACCCAAATAATTAGCTTTGAACAGTTACAGCTTCCCAAATCAGTAAATTTAATTAATGCCAGCTTTTCTTTACCCTTTTGCCCCCCAGAAGCCTTTCCTACCTTGTGGAATCAAATCTTTAATTCTTTAGTTACTGGTGGCAGATTTTGTGGACATTTATTTGGAGAACGAGATTCTTGGGGCAATAGTGAATTAATTAATAATTTTACGCGATCGCAACTAGAAACTTTACTAAAACCTTACGCGATCGAATTACTCGAAGAAGAAGAACATCCAGGTCAAACTCCTTTAGGGGAAGATAGATACTGGCATATCTTTCATATTGTTGCCAGAAAACAATAATTTTATTCTTTATTGTACGGGCGAATGGCCGTTCGCCCCCACCAAATAATGACCGATTTAACTCCCATTTGGATATCCCTAAAAACTGCTACTACTGCTACGGTAATTACTTTTTTCCTGGGCATCATGGCAGCGCGGTGGATGTTAGGTTATCGGGGTAAATCGAAGGGATTGATTGAAGGTTTACTAACTGCCCCTTTGGTACTTCCTCCGACAGTAGTTGGATTTTTATTGCTGCTTTTGTTGGGTAGAAATGGATTTATTGGTCAAATATTAAATTATTTCGGCTTAACGGTTATTTTTTCTTGGTATGCTACCGTCATCGCCTCGACAGTAGTTGCCTTTCCCTTAATGTATAAAACTGCATTGGGGGCATTTAAACAAATTGACTCTAATCTTTTTGCCTGTGCTAGAACTTTAGGGGCTTCAGAAAATAGAATTTTCTGGAAAATTATGCTGCCTCTAGCTAAACCAGGTCTAATTGCTGGTACTTTACTCGCTTTTGCTCGCGCTTTAGGGGAATTTGGCGCGACATTGATGTTAGCTGGCTCAATTCCTGGCAAAACTGAAACTATTCCCATCGCAATTTTCTTTGCTGCTGAAGGTGGGGCGATGGATCGGGCGTTATGGTTGGTAATTATTATGCTGATAATTTCTCTGGGAGTAATTACAGTAGTTAATTATGTGACAGAAAAAAATACACATCAAAAATTAAAATCCCGTCGTCGGGGCGAACGGCTATTGGCACTTTTCCCCAAGATATCTGCACAACGCCAAAAATATCTGGATTATCCCGTACCTAAAGCCAAAATCGAGTTAATTGTTAATATTCAAAAAAAATTACCAGGGTTTTTATTAGACATTGCTTTTTACACAGATCAAACACCATTAGGATTATTAGGTGGTTCTGGCGCGGGTAAAAGTTTGATTTTGCGTTGTATTGCTGGCTTAGATACACCAGATCGAGGACATATTATGTTAAACGGGAGGGTGTTATTTGATTCCGAGAAAGGAATTAATTTACCGCCATGCGATCGCGCCTGTGGTTTTTTGTTCCAAAATTATGCCCTCTTTCCCCATCTAACTATTGCGGAAAATATTGCCTTTGGGATGCCTTCAGGTAAATCTCAGCGAGAAATCAAACAAGAAATAGAAAAGCAACTAATCTCAGTAGACTTACCGGGAATGAGCGATCGCTATCCAAGGGAACTTTCAGGAGGACAACAACAACGAGTAGCATTAGCTAGAGCTAAAGCAAGTAAACCAGGGATAATGCTATTAGATGAACCTTTTTCGGCTTTGGATACTTATTTACGAGATAAACAGGAAAAAATGCTCCGAAATAATCTAATTCACTATCAAGGAGTGACCTTATTTATTACCCATAACCTAGAAGAAGCTTATCGAGTGTGTCCTAATTTGATGGTAATCGATCGGGGAAAAGTGATCGCCAGTGGGACAAAACAAGATGTTTTTGAGCATCCTGGTAATTTTAGAACAGCACAGTTAACGGGCTGTAAAAACTTTTCCCGTGCAGTCGCCATATCAGATCGGCAAGTTAAGGCGATCGATTGGAACTGTATCTTAGAAGTAATCGAACCCCTACCACAATCCCTAGAATATATTGGCATTCGCGCCCATCAGCTAATCTTTTTTGACACAAACGATGAGACAAACACTTTCCCCTGTTGGCTAGCGACAATTAGTGAAACCCAACACCGCATGACTTTGTACCTAAAATTAAATCAACCTGCGAATCATCCTGAAGATTATCATCTACAAGCAGAAGTTTTTAAAAACAAATGGCGGTCATTTAAAGATCGTCCTTTCCCCTGGAAAATTAAACTTAATCCATTCCAAATTATGCTGTTAAATATCTAATGCTTAAAACTTACTGTAAATGTTGTATTGGTAACATTAAACTTATCGATAAATGATAATTTATATTTGATTCACTTTGAAGAAATGTTTTGAAGAAATGTTGAATGAGTTTCGCTTGAGTGAACAAACTGTTGAAGTTTAACTAAGCAAAATTCGGCTATTGAAGTAATGCTTGATTATAGTATTACTTTTAGGGATAGGGCTCGCTTCTGAGATAATATATACTCATCTAAAATATTAGTTTTTTTTATTATTTTAGATGAGGTTATTGATAGGTTGTTAATGACTAATAACCTCTCAAATAGATATCTTTGACATAGCTATGCCGAGTCGAAAATGTAATAAAAACATTAAGATTGTTTGTTTCTATTGAGAGCTATATAAGCTACAAATATTCAATATAAATGACCTTGATGTGCTCGCCAGGATAATTGTAGATTTGTTATCCAATATTACTAGATTACTAGTAAATTAGCTAAAACATAACCATTGTTGCTGTCTAATTTTATTTTTGTCAGTATTAATAAGATGTTAATACTAATCATTTACGATCTGTAGTTGCAGCCATTCATTGCTGCTTCGTTCTAACCTAAAAAACTCTTCACCAAAAAAACTATGGTTACAACACCAATTTCTAAGGATATAGCATCAGAATCAGTTCTATCTACAGAAGAACTCCGCAAAATACATGCCTATTGGCGTGCTTGTAATTATCTTGCCATTGGCATGATTTATTTGCGAGATAATCCATTACTTAAAGAACCTTTAAAACCAGAACACATCAAGCAGCGTTTATTAGGACATTGGGGATCGTCTCCCGCCCTCAGTTTTATTTACGTTCATCTCAATCGCTTAATCAAAAAATACGATCTGAGTACACTTTATATTGCAGGGCCTGGACATGGTGCACCTGGGGTATTAGGGCCTGTTTATTTGGAAGGTACTTATTCAGAAGTTTATCCCGACAAGAGCGAAGACATTGAGGGGATGCAGAAATTCTTCAAGCAGTTCTCTTTCCCTGGTTATATTGGTAGTCATTGTACCCCTGAAACCCCAGGCTCGATTCATGAAGGTGGAGAATTGGGCTACAGTGTTTCCCACGCCTTCGGTGCAGTCTACGATAACCCCGATTTAATTGCAGCCTGTGTAGTAGGAGACGGAGAAGCAGAAACAGGGCCTTTGGCAACTGCTTGGCATTCTAATAAGTTCCTTAATCCCGTCCGTGATGGGGCAGTATTGCCTATACTCAACCTTAATGGCTATAAGATTGCTAACCCTACCATCCTCTCTCGTATTAGCCCAGAAGAACTAGAAAGCTTATTCGTTGGTTATGGCTATACTCCCTACGTAGTTGAAGGTTCCGATCCCGAACTGATGCACCAAAAAATGGCTGCGGTGATGGAAGAATGCGTAATTAAGATTCGCGAAATTCAGCAAGAGGCTCGTAGTCAAAATAAAGCTTTTCGTCCTCGCTGGCCGATGATTATCTTGCGGACTCCCAAAGGCTGGACGGGTCCCAAAGATGTAGACGGTCATAAGGTAGAAGGATTTTGGCGATCGCACCAAGTACCAATGGGGGGAATGCACAGCAATCCCGAACACGTCAAACTGCTGGAAGAGTGGATGAAGAGTTATAAACCAGAAGAACTCTTTGATGAAGATGGTACTTTGATCCCCGAACTAAAAGAACTGGCTCCTACTGGCATTCGTCGTATGAGTGCCAACCCAACTACCAATGGTGGTTTACTCCGTAAAGAACTCAAAATGCCCGACTTCTGTGATTATGCAGTAGAAATAGATAAGCCAGGGACGGTGCAGGTAGAGAATACGGGGATACTAGGAAAGTTTTTGCGGGATGTCATGAAAAACAACATGAACAATTTCCGTGTTTTTGGTCCCGATGAAACTGCATCCAATCGTCTCTCCGCGATCTACGAAGTGACTAAAAAAACTTGGTTGGCAGATTATCTACCTGAAGATCAAGATGGTAGTATGCTCGCTCCTGATGGTCGAGTAATGGAGATGTTGAGCGAACATACTTTAGAAGGATGGCTGGAAACTTATTTACTGACAGGACGACATGGTTTCTTCCATACCTACGAGGCTTTTGTCCATGTAATTGATTCGATGTTTAACCAACACGCGAAATGGTTAGATATCTGCAAAAATCATGTATCCTGGCGCGCTCCCGTTTCTTCTCTGAATATCATGTTGTCTTCTTTAGTTTGGCGACAAGATCACAATGGCTTTTCTCACCAAGATCCAGGCTTTGTCGATTTGGTAACGAATAAGAGTGCCGATGTTACCCGCGTTTATTTTCCCCCCGATGCTAATTGTCTGTTATCGGTTGCAGATCATTGTTTGCGGAGTACGAACTATGTCAACGTCATTGTGTCTGATAAACAGAAGCACCTGCAATATCTAACTATGGACGAAGCAGTTAAACACTGCACCAAAGGTATTGGCATTTGGGAATGGGCGAGTAACGATGACTGTGGTACTGAACCCGATGAGCCAGACGTAATTATGGCTTGTTGTGGCGATATTCCCACTATGGAATCATTAGCAGCAACGGCAATATTAAGAGAAGAATTTCCCGACTTGAAAGTTCGCTTTATTAACGTGGTCGATCTGTATAAACTACAAACAGAAACCGAACACCCCCACGGTTTATCTAATAAAGAGTTTGACATTCTCTTTACTGCCGATAAACCCGTAATCTTTAACTTCCACGGTTATCCCTGGCTCATTCACAAGCTTGCTTACCGCCGTACCAATCAAGAGCGAATTCACGTTCGGGGATATAAAGAACAGGGAAATATCAATACGCCTTTAGAATTGGCAATTCTCAACCAGATCGATCGCTTTAACCTAGTAATTGATGTAATCGATCGCGTTCCCCAATTGGGTTCTCGTGCTGCTTATGTCAGAGAGAGGATGAGAGACGAAATCATTGATAATCTAGCTTACGCTCATTCTGAAGGTATGGATAAACTAGAAGTGGTTAACTGGACTTGGGATAGTTAGCAGTTAGCAGTTAGTAGTTAGTAGTTAGTAGTTAGTAGTTAGTAGTCATTGGTTGTTAGTTGTTAGTAGGGGCGAACGGTGAAGCAGTGCGGTCTTGGACGGGGCTTTCAAGGTTCTGAAGTGAATTCAGAACACAGCCCCTCCGCTTTCCGTCGAGGAGCAACTGCTGAACCCTTTAGGGCCGTTCGCCCGTACAGTTGTCAGTCTTTAGTCATTAGTTGCTAGTCATTGGTTCTTTAGATAAAAGACGAAGAACGAAAAACAAAGGACAAAAAACAAAGGAGGAAATATGTTAAATAAACCATTGGCAACTAAAACCAGCGTTAAGGGCGGTCGCTCCCCAACTGCTGGCATTTTGCCTGGAAAAAGTTTTCCTTTGGGTGCTACCGTCTACCCTGATGGAGTTAATTTCTGTATTTTTTCCCGCGCTGAAACTCTTGAACTACTGCTATTCGATCGCCCTGAAGCTCCCAAACCCTCTAGAGTAATTGTTTTAGACCCTAAAATTCACTGTAGCTGCTACTACTGGCACGTTTTTATACAGGGAATTAAGTCAGGACAAGTATATGCCTATCGTGCCTATGGAGAATATGCCCCAGAAAAAGGCTTATGGTTTGATAATACAAAAGTTCTACTTGACCCCTATGCTAAAGCGATCGCTGGAGAGAAAATCTATAATCGTCAAGCAGCTAGCGAACCTGGAGATAATTGCGCCCAGGCTCTCAGAGGGGTAGTAGTCGATACTAGCGATTATGATTGGGAGGGAGATCGCCTTCCCCGCACTCCCTATGCTACCAGCATTATCTACGAACTGCACGTAGGTGGTTTTACCAGCCATCCTAACTCTGGAGTCAGCGAATCAAAACGAGGGACATTTGCAGGACTAATTGAAAAAATTCCCTATCTCCAACAATTGGGAATTACGGCGGTAGAATTACTACCCATTCACTTCTTCGATGTTAATGATGCCCCAATGGAACAAAAAAATTATTGGGGTTACAGCACCATTGGCTTTTTTGCTCCCCACAATGACTATAGTTCTCGTGCAGATCCTTTAGGAACATTAGATGAATTTCGCGATTTGGTCAAGGCTCTACACCAAGCAGGGATCGAAGTCATTCTCGATGTAGTGTTTAACCATACCGCCGAGGGAAACCACCAAGGGCCAACTATTTCGTTTCGCGGCTTAGATAATCAAACCTACTATATCTTGTCGGAAGACCAAACCGATTACCATAACTATAGTGGTTGTGGGAACAGTCTCAAAGCCAATCACCCCGTAGTCAGTAGGTTTATTATTGACTGCTTACGCTATTGGGTAACCCAGATGCATGTCGATGGTTTTCGTTTCGATTTGGCTTCGGTGTTGGCAAGGGATACTGCTGGGGCTTCTCTCTGGCATACTTCGATTATCACTGCTAATGTCTTATGGGCGATTGAATCCGACCCCGTATTAGCTAAAACTAAGTTAATTGCCGAAGCTTGGGATGCTGCGGGACTTTATGGTGTTGGTCGTTTTGTGGATTTAGGAGATTGGTTTACCGAGTGGAATGGGCCATTTCGCGATGACGTCCGTCGTTTTGTTAAGGGAGATTCGGGGATGATCAAGCCCTTAGCAGCGAGGATTTTGGCTAGTCCTGATATGTATCCTCGCTCCGATACTGATATTAACCGCAGCATTAATTTTATTACTTGCCACGATGGTTTTACCCTTAACGATCTAGTTTCCTACAACCAAAAACACAATCAAGCCAATGGCGAAAATAATCGCGACGGTGGCAACGATAACCATAGCTGGAATTGCGGAGTAGAAGGAGCCACAGAAGACCCAGAAATCGAAAAGTTAAGGCTGAAGCAGATTAAGAACTTTTTTACCGTATTGCTGATGTCTCAGGGAACACCGATGATCCTGATGGGAGATGAGGTCAGACGTACTCAACAGGGTAATAATAATACCTACTGTCAAAATAACGAACTTAGTTGGTTTGACTGGAGTAACCTTGAATCTAATGGGGATTTATTTCGGTTTGTCAAAAATGCGATCGCCTTAATTCAAGGACTGTCAGTATTCCGCCTAGAACATGCTTTATCTAACACAAAAGGGATACATCCTTACTTGGTTTGGCATGGAATCAAGCTTAATCAGCCTGACTGGAGTGAGGATTCTCGCTATTTAGCTTTTACTTTAGCCCATCCCCAATTTGGGGAGTATCTCCATGTCATGTTTAATGCTTATTGGGAGTCCTTAACCTACGAGTTACCTCGATTAAGCCAAGGACATAACTGGTATCGCATCATCGATACTTCTTTAGTTACCCCAGATGATTTCTGGGAATTGGCAACTGCACCCCTAGTCAAAGATTGGCAATATCAAGTTGAAGCTCGTACTTCTGTCGTATTGATAGCAAAGTGATGCCAGTTCTAGAACAAAATTTTGTAGTCTATGGAGATTACCTATGATCCATTCAAAAATGGAAGAGCTTAAGGTGTTCAGGCTACCAGCAGATCGAGGGAGATGGTTGCTGATTCCTCTTGGGATGACTGTTTTACT
>JASJDX010000345.1 GCA_030064975.1 Pleurocapsa sp. MO_192.B19 | reverse complement strand
TTTGTTCATTTCTAACTTGACCAAGTTGTTGTTCTACCTGTTGTTTTTCTTGTCTAACCTGAGTTAATTCTCCTTCAATCTGACGTTTTTCCTTGAGAATATCGTCTAGTTGAAAAATACCCCGTCGTAGAGATTTACTTAAACTGAATAAAATACCCAAAGTAAGAGCAGAAATCAGCATCCCCGTAATCACTGTAATGAGCATTGCTGTTTGACGGGGACGGAGGTTAAATAGTCTAAGTCTGGCTTTGCCAATTTTAGTCCCTAAGCGATCGCCAAATGCTGCAATAATACCGCCCAAAATAAAAATTGCTGCAATCAGTATATAACCGCTGGTCATTAGGAATTATGAGTAATAGATTTCTCGTTGATAACTTAACCTCTATAGTCAAGATTGATATTGATCTTAGGCGAATTGCTGACTCAATGCTACTGGATTATGCACTGTAATTTTTTTCTTATGGATAGCGATCATTTCTTTATCTCGCAGATCCCCCAAAAGTCTAGTAACTGTTACTCTAGTTGAACCGATAGCTTCAGCGATCGCCTGATGAGATAATTTTAAGTCAATCCTAATGCCTTCGTCAGTGGGAATACCAAAATCACGACAGAGAATTAATAAGAAACTCACCAAGCGCGATCCCATATCGCGATGAGCTAAAGTTTCAATCATCATTTCTGTTTGTAAAATACGAGAAGATAATCCCTGTAACATGAGTATAGATAACTCAGGATTTTCTTGGAGGGCTTTTTCTACCTGTTCAATTGGTGCAGATAAAAGTTCGACCGAGGTAAAAGCTACTGCATGATAAAAGCGATCGCTTTTCTGTCCTGTAATCAAAGACAAAACGCCAAAAACCGTATTTTCTCTTAACAAGGCTACTGTAATCTCTTCCCCTGCTTCATAAACACGAGATAGTTTCACTGCTCCTTTAACTAAAAAATACACTCGTTCAGCAGGATCTCCAGGAAAGAAGATTGTCTTACCGCGTTCAAAACTCTCGACAATAGGGGGAAAAGAACCGCGACCGAGTTTCCGAAATACCGATGCTAGTGGCTGATTTTGCGTCAAGGGTAGTTCCATATAACTTAAAGCTAAGTTAAAGATATTGTATTGATGGACTATTAGTTAGTTATTACATAATCTCACACTACAACATTAATATATTGTCCTAGCTTTTACTATTAACTAGTAAACTTCCTTACCCTAGCAGTTGTAGGATAGATAATTGCAACTGAAATGGGAAAAAGACCGTGCTAGATTTAACTGGAAAAAATGCTTTCGTTACAGGAATAGCTAACAATCGTTCTATTGCTTGGGGGATTGCCCAGCAGCTACACAAAGCTGGTGCCAATATCGGTGTTAATTATTTTCCCGACGAAAGAGGACGCTTGGAAAAAAAAGTTAGAGAATTAGTTGAACCTCTCTCCCCTAGTATTATTGTTCCCTGTGATGTTCAAAACGATGAGCTACTAGACTCGATGTTTGAAACTATCGCTGAAAAATGGGGCAAATTAGATATTCTAGTTCACTGTCTGGCTTTTGCCGAAAAAGAAGATCTAACAGGAGATTTTTCTGTCACCTCCAGAGCAGGTTTTGCTAAAGCTCTCGATATTAGTAGTTATTCTCTTAACTGTTTGGCTAGTAGAGCCAAACCTTTGATGATGGGTGGCGGTAGTATTTTAACTCTTTCCTATTTGGGAGGAGTCAAAGTTATTCCTAACTACAATGTTATGGGGGTAGCTAAATCTGCTTTAGAAATGAGCGTGCGCTATTTAGCTGCTGAGTTGGGTCCACACAATATTCGAGTTAATGCTATTTCTGCTGGGCCAATTCGTACTCTAGCTTCTTCGGCGGTAGGGGGAATTCTCGATATGATTCGTCACGTAGAAGAAACTGCTCCTCTACGTCGTACTGTAACTCAAACCGAGGTTGGCAACACTGCGGCATTTTTGAGTAGCGATCTTTCCAGTGGCATCACAGGACAAGTAATTTACGTCGATTCTGGATATGAGATCATGGGGATGGGGTAACTTTTAAATTCAAAAGTACTACAAAGCTGAGGACGAATAGCATGGCCGAGTTAAGAAGTAGGGTAGGGGCGAACGGTCCTTCGGGTTCGACACTTCTTACGAAAGTTGCTTATGGGGGAAAACCAAAGGGGTCCTACTTTGTTATATTTTTTGGGACTCCCTTTCTCCAGGAAGGTGTCTGGGCAGCAGCAGAAGATGCGATCGCTGCTCTTAAAGGTGCGTTTGCTGGTTTAACTGAATAATTCTGAATACATGAGCGAAAAAGGCGATCCTTAGCCTAGAGATCGCCTTTTCCTTGGAGTAATTCTTTTAAAACTAATTAAACAATTAAAACTAATTAAACAATTAACCTCCTAAATCACTCCACAGTGTAGCTTCGTGAGGAATGACAAAATCAGGGTTGGCGGGAGCTGCATTCTGGCTTTGAGGTTGACTAAGATAGACACGGGTAGCAGTATAACCAACCACAAACATAGAAAAAGCTGCTAGGGAAAATCCGATAGCTCTATCTACGCTGGATATGTTTTCGCTAGATGTTTGTAACCGCATTTATTAAAGCCTCAACAGTTCTAATTATTTCTTCTCTAATTATTCCAGAAATAATTGTAACAACAGCTACTTTTTACAAAACTTGACCTAGCCTAAAATTTCAACAGTGAGCCGAAAAATCCCAAGATGGCGCAAATAATCAAAAAACCAGGGACTTGATCCCCATTTTAACGAAAAACTTAATGTGTAAGTTCTGTTAGTTAAAAGAGCTATCTCTTTGAACTGACTCTATAACTTGCTCTGCTAGAGAAAAAGGCAGATCTTGATGATGAGCAGTAATGCCGTGACCGATTCCTGCTGTTAATCCTAAAATTGCGGGTATTAAGAGTGATGCCCAGTTGTTCATTTATATTTTGTTTTTAGCTTTACTCTAGGATGGCATCGACTTTGAATATATTTTGTAGCCAAACTTACTAAAAATCAACAATAGTTAATTAAAAATGCAGTTGATACATCAAAAGTATTTAACTATTGCAAACCAAGTAATTAACTAACTGATGTTACGCACGTCAGGACTGAAACTCCTAATATTTCGTTCTAAACTAATTACTGAAACTATTGAAATCCCGTTTAGCTGCGTAACATCAGTAACTAAACTAAACTGCTATTCTCGAACAGTGTGACAATAATGGTAAGTTAATAAAATACCCTTAAGCTTTATTGACCATGACTTCCTGGCGCGATCGCATCTCTAAATTTAGTGGCAAAACCCGCTTTGTAGTTTCTCGCATATTTATTCATTTAGCAGGGGAAGAAATTGCTCCCATGTTAGGTGTACTTAACCGTGTAGCAAGAGAAGCAATTGAGGCAGACGGAGATTTAGAAGTCTTGGGGGAAGGGTTAGTCTCTGTTTGTCAAAATCTCTTACAGATGAGTGAATATTGGCAATCTGCGGCAAATGAAGGGGATGTTTTATGGGATGAAGGAGAAGCAGGAGACTATGTTAATGAAATGTTTACCGACTCCGCCCAAAGATATCTTAGTGAAATTGATACAACTCAATATCTTGACGATGACGAGCCTTTATCCTTGCCTGTAACTCGCAATCTAGTGATCATGTTGACTGTTGCTTTTGAAGGTGAATCGACCGATCTAGAGAATAATCTCGCCGACATAGAAGCGTTAGAATATGGACTAAAAGCCTTGATTAATCTACACTACCAAGAGCAATTAAGAGCAATTCAAATACATTTTTCTCCAGCAAAATTAGGAGATGAACTTGACGGCGAACAATTGTTACTCAATTTTCCTGAGTTGATTCCACTTTAAGAGATTGCAGTAAACTTATGGGACGCATAAATGATGTGGGATTTCGTGCACTTTTGCGCTTTTGTTATCGTCGCTCAACATAGCGTGAGTATTGTTTTTAAAATAGTTCACTGCTAATTGCATCTCCCGCGCGATAGCACAATTAGCCATTAGCTATGAACCAAAGCGCCATAATTCTAGCGATGTGGCGACTCCAGAAACCCATATCTAAAAGATGTGGGTTTCTGGAGTCGCTTTTTGTGAATTTGCAGGGAGCTACAGTCTAGCCTTGATTTTTCTGGACAAACCTAGTCAATCATCCCTAAGATGTCTAGGTTTTGGGCATCTTCCTTTTCAAGCTTCTAATTAATTCTCTAATTACATCGGTCTGAGTTCTATCTGTCAACAGACAATACTGGTCTAATAGTTCTTTTTCTTTTTTTTCTAATCTAATGCTAATTTGTATTTTAGCCATTGATAATGGTAGCAATATGATATACAATTCTAGTATGTCATATTTAGCTTACAAGACCCAACTCAAACTCAATAACCAGCAAACAACTTTGATGCGTCAATGTGCTGGCTATGGTCGTTGGGTCTGGAATTGGGCGTTAGATTTTAAGCAAAAAGCCTACAAGGAAGATATTAAACTGACGAAATCTCAGTTAAGGAAATATTACACCAACCATGTCAAACCTCTTTACCCTTGGCAATCAATACTTAGTTCCAGAATCTATCAATATGTTTTCATAGATTTAGACGAAGCTTATAAACGTTTTTTCAAAGGTATAGCCAAGCATCCGAGATTCAAAAAAAAGGGGAAGTCCAGTCATAGTTTTACTATTGATGCTGGAGGTAAACCTATCAATCTTGGAGGTAAACTACATAAGTTACCTTTCTTTGGTTGGATTAAAACTTATGAGAAGTTACCCATTTGTTCGACCAAGAAAATTACTTTTTCCGAACAAGGTGGAGATTGGTTTGTTTCTTTCTTCATGGAAGTAGATTTTTTACCTACTCCTAAAATCAGAGAAAAAGTAGGTGTCGATCTAGGGATATCAAAACTGGCTACCCTAAGCTCTGGTATGGTATTTGAAAATCCTAAAGCTTATACCAAAGCTTTAAAAAGACTAGCTAGGCTACAAAGAGATTTAAGTCGAAAAGTTTTTCAATCGAAAAATTGGTACAAAGCCAAGTTAAAAGTAGCTAAAGCACATCGCAAAGTTGCCGATCTTCGTTCTAATAGCATTCATCATCTAACTAGTTATTTAGCTAAAAACCACAGCCAAATAATCATGGAAGACTTGAACGTATCTGGACTAATTAAGAATCGGCATCTCAGCAAAGCTTTGTCTGATGCTGCATTTGGCATGATTAGAACCCAAGTTGAATATAAAAGTTCACGTTATGGTTCGAGTTTAGTTTTGGCTTTTCGGTTCTTTCCGAGCAGTCAACTTTGCAGTAATTGCGGTCATCGTCAAAAGATGCCTTTATCGGTAAGGGTTTATGATTGTCCTAGCTGCAATGTTAAGTTAGACAGAGACTTGAACGCAAGTTTAAATCTCGAACAATATGAAAGTACGGCGGTTGGCTTAACCGCCTTAAGGTTTGTGGATGGGGTGCTGCCGACAGTCCCGTGTGAAGCAAATAGTAAACACCAATCTAGATTGTCTAGGTTTGGATAGGTTTTATGAAGCAGGAACAATTTCTATGAATAACGAAGTTGGAGTAGGTACAACTTTATTCGGTCACTCTTCCTTATTTAGTTATTTAATTACTTCAAATTACTAACAAGCATGATAAAGTTTTAGATTAGTAAGATGATAATTATTGGCAATTAGCTATTTTGAGTAAAGCCTATGTCAATCGACAATATTTGGACAGCAGGGGGTATTGTCAGTATTCCTTTGCTGGGATTTTCACTGCTTGCAGTTGCTCTGATTGTGGAACGGGTTATTTTTTGGCTAAAGATTAAGCGCAGTCAACGACGTATAGTCAAAAAAGCTTTATCTTTATATCGCAGCGATACCTACAGCGCGATCGCTCTTCTGAAAAAGAATGCTCAGTTACCCATTGCTCGAATTTTTTTGGAGGCTTTGGAGTTAGAACAACCCACTTCCGATGAGTTTCGTTTGGCTTTAGACAGTGCTACCCAAGCGGAAATACCGACTTTGAGAAAATTTGGTACTTGGTTTCAAACGATTATTACTGCTTCCCCTTTGTTGGGGTTATTAGGGACAATTTTGGGTTTGATTCAGTCCTTTGCGGCGATGGATTTAGGTAATGCTGCGGCGACTAATTCGTCTGGTGTAACGGGGGGACTGAGTGAAGCTTTAGTTTCGACAGTTATGGGTTTAGTGGTGGCAATCTTTACTTTATTGTTTGCTAATGCTTTTCGTGGTTTGTATCTGCGAGAAATAGCCTTTATCCAAGAATATGGCGGTCAGTTGGAATTACTTTATCGTCGCTTTCATCAAGGAGTAAAAGAATATGCGACCTATCAATGAGCCAGAAGAACAGTTTGAGATTAATATTCTGCCGATGATTGACGTAATTTTCTCAATTTTGGCTTTTTTTATTATCTCTACCCTGTTTTTAACGCGATCGCAAGGTTTACCAGTCGATCTGCCGTCAGCACAGACATCTGAACCTAAACAGTCAGTACAGATGAATATTACCATCGAACCCGACGGTCAAATGTATTTAGATCGCAAGCCAATTAAGTTAGAGCAATTAAAGGGTGCATTGACCGAGAAAATCGCCCCTAATTCCGAATCCGTGGTGATTATTAATGCCGATGAAAAAGTCGAACACGGCACTGTAGTTAAAGTAATGGATCGTCTGCGTCAAGTGCCAGGAGCAACAATGGCGATCGCAGCCGAACAAGAGTAAATAGTTGGAGATAATTACAATTACTAAAAAATTTTACTCAATACTATATTTTGACGTGCAGAAGATAGGTTGATTAGAGATGTGTTAGAAATTAAGTACATTTTCTTCCAGGACTGTCCTGGACATATCTATGATGGAAATTGACTTAATTCCTTTATCCCAATTGCCTTCTCGCTATGGCATTGCCCGTTCCAACCTTTATAATAGGCTTAAAGACTTAAAGATTGAATCGATTAAACAGGGTCGTAAGGCTTTTATTACTGCTGCCCAATTAAACTTACTTGACGGATTACACACTCACCTCGAAGGTGGAGGGACAACTAATGAGTTCCTCAAGCTTCGAGATTCTAATTCCCATCTAGTAACTACGCCGATTGCTGAATCATCTGTCTATAATTCAATTGGTACACCTAACTATAACGAACCGACAATTTCTTTACAGCCATCGGTCCTAGTAGGTGCGATTGAAGCAGTTGTTAAGAGGTTAGTCCCTACCAACAGAAGCCGTTTAAACTATCTGAGAGAATTAGAAGAAGCTTACCAGAATGGTTGGCTACTTTCTACTTCAGAACTAGCTGATTTACTGGGACTAAATCAAAAGACTATTACTAACTATGGACAAGAGTTTACAGATGCGGGTTTTATCTTTATGCGGGTAGGCACTAGAAAAGGTGGAGAAATAGCTTGGTCAATTGATAAAGAAAGTAGCTGGGCTGAACCAAATACTTCACCAACTTTCGGAGTTAAAGAAGCTTTTTCTGATGCTTTCGACCCCTAAAGAAAAATGACGAAGCTGAATTGGAGTCTGAAAATCAAATTTATAGCTTTTTGAGTGCATTTTCAAAAAGCTTAGATACAATACATTTGGTATCAATATACCACCATACAACCACAGTAAAAAGTCTCATTGATGATGACTGCCGATGGTCAACCCTCGATTCAGCTTCGTTCTTACCAACTGGACATTGCTCAACAGATATTTTCTCATTGGTTCAATGATTGTAGCAGTGTGGCCGTGCAGCTTCCTACTGGGGCTGGTAAGACAATTATCTTTACAGCAGTAGCCAATGAATTTATTTCAATGGGCGAACCAGTTTTAGTTATCGCCCATCGCACCGAACTAATAACACAAGCCGCAGCGAAGCTAGAAACAGTAACAAATAATTCTATTGGAATTATTAAATCAAAGATCAAACCTAACCCAGAAAGTCTAATTCAAGTCGCAAGTATTCAAACCTTAGTTCGCCGTAAACCACCACCAGCATCTCTAGTTATCTTTGACGAAGCTCACCACTGTCATAGTAAAACCTATGCTACCGTTATGAGGCACTACAGAGAACTCGGTGCTTATATTTTAGGAGTAACTGCTACTCCAGCTAGAACTGATGGCAGAGGCTTACGTTATCTTTATAGTGGTACACCTGGGTTTGACGTATTAGTTAAAGGTTCATCGGTACAAGAATTAATTAAGCAGAAATATCTCGCCCCATTTAAAATCTATTCCCCATCAAAAATAATTGATGCCGCCAATGCCTCTATTAGAACCACAGGAGGAGATTACAATAAAAAACAGCTAGCCGACTTTGTTGAGAAAACCCTAATTATCGGTGATGCCGTTGATACTTGGAAAAAACACGCCAACCAAAAAAGAACGGTGTTGTTTGCTGTTAGCGTTAAACATTCGAAGGAACTAGCTCAAGGATTTAGGGCATCAGGTATTCCCGCAAAACACTTAGATGGCAAAACTTCCCTCAATTCGAGAAAGGCTATTTTAAAAGCTTTTGAATCTGGACAAATCTTGATTCTATGCCAGCATTCAATCGTCACCGAAGGAATAGATATACCTGGAATTGAGGCGATACAGTTGGTGCGTCCCACTAAAAGCTTAATTGTGTGGTTTCAAGCCATTGGTAGAGCATTAAGACCCGCTCAGGGTAAAGAAACGGCGATAATAATAGACCACACAGATACCCATCTCAATCTGCCTTGGCCCGATGATGAAATACCCTGGAGTCTCGACCCAATTAGTCTTAAGGGAAGTAAGTGGAGTATTGGCTGCCCTCAATGTCATCATGTCTTTCGACCAAGCCCTAGTGAACGAGAG
>JASJDX010000344.1 GCA_030064975.1 Pleurocapsa sp. MO_192.B19 | reverse complement strand
GTTTGTTGACTTAGCTGTTTCAAAGTCGAAACATTCAATTGATTCCACCAAGATACTGTATTGGCTACGATTTTTGCTTGAGAAGCTATATTCTCTTGAGCATCCTGACGAAGTCGTAAGTTAGCACGGTAACTAGCAAAAAAAATAGCCCCTAACATTGGTGGAATGATGCCTAATAGAACTATTCCAGGCATCTTAAAACGTAAACTATTCCAAAATGACACTTCTCTAATTATTGTTTGAATCTAATATTGTTTGAAAATTTTTTAAAAGTATATTATTTATGCTTTCTATCCAATACATCATTCATCACAATCGATCAAGGTATTGTAATCTATTTTACATTTAAGTCAAGATCTTGGGAAAGCTAAGATAGAAAAGTTTAAGTAGAAATGACTGATTTAGAAGCAAGAGAAAACTTTGATTACCCTAGATAGTCTTAGGTATCACAGAGTTGGTTAGATAGCTTCTAGAAGGAATCTCGTCTTTTATTGGCTATATGCTCATGAAGTTTAGCTAGTTTGACTCTGGCTTTGTGCCAATTGTTAGAACCAAGTTTCTTAGATAAAAGGTTTTTATTTGCTGCACGTATTAGCCGAGAAGCTAGTCGTAAAAACAGAGGTGATTTGTCTGTCTTGACAGCTTCAACTTAGCTAATACTAGACTATAGTATACTGGTAGTTAACTCCTTGATCTATAAAGATTCTGTGTCGAAAGTGTATCTATAAAGTCATCGTTGACGACGGGCTTGATACCCAAAATTATCGGTAAACTCCTGGGTGGATCTAACGCCATTCATCTAAGCTGTCGCTGTTGCTTCTTTTGGCGCTGATCCCTGAGTTCCTAACTGAATTAATTCTATTTTGTAGCCGTCGGGGTCTTCCACAAAGGCAATGACCGTAGTACCGTGTTTCATAGGGCCTGGTTCTCGACTGACTTTACCGCCTTGAGCTTTAATGCGATCGCAAGTGCCATAAATGTCATCAACTCCCAAAGCAATGTGTCCATATCCCTTGCCTAGATCGTACTGTTCTACACCCCAGTTATAAGTAAGTTCAATTACAGTATTATCTTTTTCATCACCATAGCCCACAAAAGCTAGAGTAAATTCTCCTCCTGGATAGTCTTTGCGTCGTAATAGTTTCATGCCGAGAATATCGCAATAAAACGCAATAGATTTATCTAAGTTTCCTACTCGCAACATAGTGTGCAACATTCGCATAATTCTGATTCTCCTCTTGATAATGAAAAAGCTATTAGCTATTAGCTTAAGTTATTTATAGACTAATAATTAATCTACATAATATTAAAATATCGAAAATTCCTCGATCTATCACTCCTCACAGTCTCTTAATTCCTCACACTTGAGATGATCCTTCTCAAGAAAGAAGTTAATATCTTTAAATAAAGCTAAGATTTTGTTTTATTTCTTATTATTTATTTTTAATTGCGGTATTGCAACTTTGCTATCGCCTAAAATTAGAAAAATGACTAAATCTATTAATAATCCCCCCGATCCTAAACCAGAGAAACCAGATCCCGTGAAGCAACTAGTCAATAAACTGAAGTCTTCCCCCAAAACAGTAGTGACTGGGACAATTGTGATCGCAGCTTTGGGTGGTTTGGGTTATTGGGGAGTGCAGCTATTAGTCAAAGAAAAGTTACCGTCGTTTCTAGAAAAGCAGATTGGTAAGATTATCGAACGTCCTATCAATTTAGGTGAAGTTAAAAGCTTTTCTCTAAGTGGTATTGAGTTTGGCAGAACTTTTATTCCTCGTACTAGCACCGACACTGACAAAGTAATGGTAGAAGGGGTCAAAGTTGGATTTAATCTAATTCCTGTTTTATTTCGACGCACCCTGCCTCTAGATGTCACTTTAGTTAGACCAGATATTTACCTCGAACAAGAACAGGATGGGGAATGGATTAACTTAGATTTCCTACAGAGTGACCCTAATCAAGAAAAAAAAGAGCCTTTAGTTTACTTTGACGTAGATCTAGATGTAGAACGAGCCGACATTACCGTTGTACCTTATCAACAACAACCTTTCAAAGTTCAGGTAGATGGTAACGGTAGATTCGATCAAGCCAAAGAATTTATCGACTATGATTTAGATGCGGCAATTAGACAGGCACAAGCCAATATACAGGGAGAAACCAATCTCCAGACTGGCAGAACCGAGACGAAGCTTTTGGTTGAATCTTTAGCATTATCCGATGTGGCAACTCTATTGCCCAACTTTCCTATCGATATTAATAGTGGACGGCTCAACGCCGACTTAGATATTAATATTCCTTCCTTTGAAGAAATTACCGCTGCCAATGTTAAAGGAACGCTCAATCTGCGAAATGTGACAGGAGAAGCAACCGATTTAAACGCCCCTGTCTCAGCAGAATCTCAATTAAATTTTAGTGGTCGTAATGCCGAGGTTCAAAAAACCCAGGCTAGTCTAGGAGATATTACCGCTCAGGTAGACGGTAAAGTCAATTTAGATAGCGGCTATGACCTAAACCTGGACATTTTGCCATTTTCCTTAGCCAGCTTGCCCAGTAATTTAACTCAACAGTTACCCGTAGAGGTAGCGGGAGAAGTAGAAGCCCAAGCTAAGTTACGGGGGGCAATGAAAGAACCAAAATTAACTGGCAAAATTAATAATACTCGAACAATAACAGTAGATAAAACTCAGTTTAAACAGATAAATGGCGACTTTCGAGCCGATCTAGCCAAAGTTGTCGTAGAAAACGTCCAAATTACTCCCGTTGCTGGGGGGAATGTGACTGCTGAAGGCATAATAGAAACAAATATTAGACAAGCCTTAGGCAACAACCAGGCTATAAACACCGCCAAAATGCCTCTAAATTTTAGTTTTCAGGCAGATTTACCGACTGAAGAATTAATTTCGCCCTATTATCAGTTACCCAAAAAGGTGACAGTAGGCAATCTTACGGCACAGGGACAAGTTGAGGGGACAGTAGACAACCCTAAAGCATCAGTTAGATGGAACATCCCCGAAACAAATACCAATAATTTAGAAGATATTGCAGGTTCAGGAGAAGTGATCTTCGCCAACAACAATTTATACCTGCGTGACACCGAAATTACCTACAGTGATGGCAAAGCTGAACTTGAAGCCTTAGCTAATCTAGATAATCAGAAATGGCGAGCCAATTTAGATGCTAATTCTCTTAATCTGACTCCTTTTCTGACTCAATTTGATAATCCTAATTTAAACTTTAATCGTCCTGTAGCTATTAATACTGCTCAAGCTGAATTTAATGGCAGCTTAGATCAGCTTGAGTTGAATCAAATTCAAGGTACTGCTAATTTAGATTTAGATGTTGATGGTGGAGATGTTGTCGTCAATAGTGAGTTAAACTCGGGTAATGTCCAGGCAAAAGCCGTTACCAGTAATATCAAATTAGATCGTTTTGTAACTAGTTTGCCCGTCGCCGCATCCGTCGAATCAGGAGAAATTAATGCTTCTGGTAAATTAAAGCAATTGCTGGCATTTAAAGATAATCCTAATTTAAATAGCGTTAAAGCAGATGCCGATTTAGATTTAAGTGTGGATGGGGAAGCAGTAGCGGTTAATAGTCGTTTGGATTCGGGTATTTTTCAGGCAAATGCTAATACCAACGAAATTAATTTAAACCGCCTCGCCCCAAATTTACCAATTCCCGCCAATATTAGATCTAGTAAGGTAACTGCATCGGGACGAGTAGAACAACTGTTAACCTTTGCCGAAAACCCCAACTTAAGCAGTATTGATGCTCGTGTTGATGCCGACTTAGATGTCGCTGACGGCACAGTAAAGGCGATCGCTAATCTTAATAATAATCAATGGCAAGCCAGGGTTAACGCCAATAATATTAGTTCTCAATTACTTCTAGAGCAATTTGCTCCCAGTAATTTAGCTTCCGTGGAAGTAGACAATATTGATGCCCAAGCAAATTTAACAGGAGATATCCAGCCTTTAGTTAATAACGAAGCTAATATTCCCATCGCCATTAATCAGTTTACAGTCAATTCTGGAGCACAAAATGTTAGTGCCCAAGGTAATTTAACCCTCGCCGAAATTACTAGCAACTTAGATGTTGCCGATACTAATCTTGATGTTGCGGCTAATCTCGATTTTGATCGGCTACCTGTCGAGCAAGCGATCGCTTTTGCGGCTCAGAATAATCAGTTAATTGCCGAAAGAGTAGATATTTCGGGACAAGCTACTTTCGATGGGCAATTTACGGGGAAAAAACTACTTTCTGCCCCCACTGAGCCAGGTAACGTTAATTTAACTGGTGAATTACAATTATTAGATTTTGCCTTTAACGATATTGCTTTCGATCCTGTAATGTCGGGAGAAGTTAACATTCAGCCACAACAAGAAATTGCCCTCGATCTTCAGGGAGAACAGGATGTTATTGCTGCTCGTGCCGTACCCTGTAACGATGGTAACTGTGGTTGGCCCTATATCCCCACCGATCTAGAATTACGTCAAGGAGAAGACACTTCTAAACCAGTAATTGCCACAGGGGAACGCACAGATGATCTATTTTCTTTAGATATTCAGAATTTCCCCCTCGCCTTACTAAACCTTGCCCCTGCTAAAGCAGCAGGAATTGAGGGGGCATTAGAGGGGAAAACCACAGGAGAAGTCAATCTTAACCTTTATACCCTAGCAGCCCAAGGAGATATTACAGTTGATAATCCAGCAGTAGGCTATATTGAAGCTAATCAGTTTGATGCTAATTTCAACTACGATCCAGCTCAAAACATTGCCGAAATTACAACTGCATCTCTCGATTTAGGTGATAGTGAATATAATCTCAATGCAGCTTTAGATCTTCGCTCAGGAGCAATTGACGGTAAATTAGATATCCCCGAAGCCTATATTCAAGATATTTTAACCACCCTACGCTGGTTTAGTATCGAAGACGTTACTGATTTATTTAATATTCCTGATTATGCTGAAGCTGCTGCGGTAAAACCAGCACCAGAAAAAGTAACCGTAGACGAATCTATCGCTAGAAAATTGAACAAGTTACGCCAGGTTAATCGTCAAATTCAGGCAAATGCGGCAGCTAAAGAAGCAGGTAGTGTCCCCACAGAATTAGATATACAAGGAAAATACACTGGGGAAATCTTTTTAGGCGGAACAATCCAAACCCCTCAAGCAGATTTCAAGGTAGAAGGAAATAACTGGCAATGGCAACCCCAAGAAGCTTATCCCGATATTGTTGAACCTTTGGGCTTAGTGATAGAAGAGACTCAGTCTATTGCTATTCCCAAACTGTCGATTGCAGGAGAGCTACAGGGAACAACAGTAGACTTAGCTAAAGCAGAGATCCAAGTTCAAGAAGCGGTTTTATCCTTGGAGGGTAAACTATCTCCAGAACAAGAAGATGCCAAATTTGCGATCGCCAATTTAACCGTTGATAATATTAGTAATTTTGTAGAAATCCCCATAGATATAGCAGGGGAAATTAATGCCATTGGTACGATCAAGGGAACACCTAGTAATCCCCAGTTAGCAGGAAAAGTTGCCTTTTCTGAGGGAGCGTTTAATGGTAATGTTTTACCTGCCAAAATTGCGGGAGATTTTGACTACGACGGCCGTAAATTAGCATTTAATACCACTGCCCCCGATGCAATTCAGGTAGAAGCCACTGTACCCTACCCAATTATTCCAGGAAAAAGCGATCGCCTTAGTGCCAAAGCGAATTTAGGCAAAGAAGCCTTTGTCTTTTTAGGTGCTTTGAGTCAACACTATTTAAACTGGGTTGGTGGAGAGGGAAATGCTCAATTAGAAGCTAATGCTCGCTTAGATTTGGCAAGAGAGGGAATAATTTATGATTTAGATGCCAACGGGGTTGTTAATCTAGAAGATGCCAACATTATAGTGGAAACACCCTTCTTCTCTGAACCATTCGTCGGTACAGGCAAAATTACCCTCAACAACCAGATAGTTAATGTAGAAACCCTAGACGCTACTTTTGCCGAAAAAGACTTATCCGCTACGGGCAAGTTACCAATCTTAACCGCAGTCAATAACTTAGATAATCCTCTTACTGTCAATATCCCTGAAGGAGACATTGAGATTAATAAACTCTACCAGGGTGGCATCAATGGTCAAGTTAGAGTTACAGGAGCATCATTAAAACCTGTTATTGGTGGTGAAGTTAACTTAGAAGACGGTAAGGTGTCTATCCCCAAATCCAAAACTCCTACCACTCAAGATGCAGTCCAAATTGCTAAGAGCCAAGCTAATAATATAGCTTCTGGGGTAAAGGCGCAGACTAAAGCTCGGACTAATAGTTCAAAAGCCAGTGCTGCTAAATCATCTTCTTTTGTTACTGCGCTGGATAATTTTCAGGTAAATTTAAAAGATTTTGACTTTGAACAAGCTCCTTTGTATGAATTCAAACTCGAAGGTAATTTAACTCTCAATGGTACAGTTGATGAGCCGAGTAATATTATTCCTCAGGGAACTTTGATGCTTACTCGTGCTGATGTAAATTTCCTCAGCAATAGCTTTGATTTAGCCCGCGATCGCGATAATACCATAGTCTTTACTCCAGAATCAGGGGTATTTAATCCTGCCCTGGATATTGTCTTCAGAACCAAAGTTGAAGATATTGATGACCAAGAATTTAATAGTTTACGTTCAGTTGAATCTAACTCTAATGAGATAGACGATCCGATCTCAGAAATTAGTAATAGTCAGACAATTAGAATTAGTCTAGTTATTGATGGCGAAACTGTAGAAATATTACCTAACCTCGCTCAAGATCAGGTTAACTGTAATGTTCGCCCAAACAATGCCCCTTTAGTTGAGAATAAACAGTATTACAACGAAGCAGAATTAAATCGATTAACAGAATGCTTTAATGGGGTTTCCTTGGCAGCAGAAGACAATAGCGATTTAATTAATTCTTCAGCAGTAGAATTAACCAGTGTTCCTTATTTAGATCAGGGAGAAATTATCAACCTGTTAAGTGGTCAATTCATAGCTTTTGCTGACCAAGTGAGTCATAGTAGCCAGTCACAATTATTCGATCTCGGGGTCAATAAATTTGTGATCGCTCCTTTTCTAGATCGAGCCGTCTATCAAGTAGAGGATACCACCGTGAGTCTTGGTAAAAAAATTGGTTTAGACTATCTGACTGTATATCCTAATTTAGAAGGTATCTATGAAATCAATCAAGATTCATCGGTACGTTCTACCTACAATTACACATTTAACGAAGTCAGGCTGCAATACCAAAGAAATTTTTAATTTCTAAATCTAATCTAACGTGAGTTAGGAATTCAGAGTTCGGAGGCAAGGAGTTACAATTTTTCCCACGAAATAATAGGGAATGCAAGCATCTCTCAAGTTATGAATTACGAAATTTCTAGTTTCATCGAACTGACGTTAATCTAGAAATGTTTTAATATCGATTAAATCCACTTTTCAATAGTTGAATGCAGATTAAAATTTCTCTTTCTCCTCGTTCAATCGTCACCTATCTAGCTCTGGGAGTGCTGTTTTTTACAGTTGTCAGTATCGGAATTCAGATTTGCAAGTATGTTTTTGATTATCGAGACGGCTGGATGAAGATGTTTAATCTCGATCGCGAATTAAATTTCCCTACTTGGTATTCAGCTTGGATGATTGGATTCTGCTCGATTTTACTACAGATCATTGCTATAGGAAAAAAACAACAGAGCGATCGCTATGCTGCTGATTGGAAGTTATTATCTTTTATTTTCATGTTAATGGCGATCGATGAAGTACTGAGTATTCATGAAATTCTGATTATTCCTGAGGTTAGCCAAGCTCTTAATTTACCCTGGTTTTTGCATTCAATGTGGGTCATTCCTGGGACGGTTTTTGTCGTCTGGTTTGCCAAACGCTACAGTAAATTTAGCCGTCATCTCCCTCTCAAATCTCAACAGCATTTTATTTCCGCCGCCTGTATCTATGTTGGTGGCGCATTAGCGATGGAAATGATTGGTAGCCATCTAGCCCAAGCGCAAGGACAACAAAATCTATTTTATGCTTTGGTTGCTACTGCCGAAGAAGTTATGGAAATGGCGGGCATAATCATATTTATCTACGGATTACTCTATTACTTGAGTCAGTGGACAGATATTCTTAATCTACAGATTAATATTCTAGATCCTCGGGCAAAATCTTATCGTTTACCGTCTAATAAAAAATGAAGTAAATTACCTCAATATAATTGTTCGCTATTTTAGCGCTGACTATTCTAGCTTTGGACGTCTTAGATTTCTTTTAACCCAAAAGTAGACCTTTTCGATCCTGACTTACAGCCTAATGGTTTTCCTGCTTCAGATCATCGTTTAGTTTATGTAGATACTAATATTCCCCCTAAAAATCAAAACAATAATCGCTTCTCTGTTACTAATCTCGATTTTCTTGGGGAAGTTGTTTTTCCAACAGGTTTTACCTTTGCCGACACAGAAGTTGGCGGAATTTCGGGTTTAACTTATGATCGGGCGAATAATATTTATTATGCTTTATCAGATGATAGAAGTACTATTAATGATGCTCGTTTCTATGATGTAGCGATCGCTCTTGACGATGGAAGTTTGGATGAAGGGGATGTTGAGTTTAGCGAGGTAACAACCTTACTCAATGCTGGAGAAACTGCTTTTTCTGCTTCTAGTCTAGATCCTGAAGGAATTGCCTTAACAGACGAGGGAACATTATTTATTTCTTCTGAAGGAGATGCTAATAACTTAATTA
>JASJDX010000343.1 GCA_030064975.1 Pleurocapsa sp. MO_192.B19 | reverse complement strand
CTATCAAGTAAGCTCAATCCCCGCAGAAGTTTGAAAGCCCGTTTATTTTGGAATACGGCGGTTATGATTTTGATACTTTCTTTATTCCTGAGTTTGTTAGTAGGCTATGTTAGCGGTACTCGAATTGAATCTACAAGAGGACAGTCTCTAGAGCAATTAGCCGCTCAAATGGCAAACAAGCTGGAAGAAGGTTTGCTTGAACGTTACAAAGACATTCAAGTCTTGTCAACCTTAAATTCAATCCGTCAACCTACCGATTCTCTTACTGTTACTAGAACCTTATTAGAAAAGCTACAAAAACTCTATCCCAAATATTCTTGGATTGGTTTAACCGATACTCAGGGGAATGTATTAGTTAGTACGGGAGGATTATTAGAAGGAAAAAATGCCAGTCAACGCCCTTGGTTTCAGCAGGCTCAAACTAAACCCTATATCGGAGATGTACATGATGCCCTATTGCTGGCAAAATTGTTACCCAACCCAGGAGATGAACCGTTGCGTTTTGTCGATTTAGCTGCACCAGTTACAGACAGTCAGGACAAGTTTCAGGGGGTGCTGTGCGCTCATCTAAGTTGGAATTGGGCGCGGGATATAGAGCGATCGCTCCTAAAATTAACCTCACCAAAAAATCCCGTAGAAATATTTATTACCAGTAGAGATGGTTCTGTATTGCTCGCTCCCCCAAGATTTCCAGAGGAACAGCTAAATCTGACAACTATTAAACAGGCTAGCAAAGATGGTTCTGGTTACTCCATAGAAACCTGGTCGAATAAACGGGATTATTTAACTGTATTTGCTCGAAGTTCGGAAAATCGGGACTATCTTGGCTTAAATTGGCTAGTAGTGGTCAGACAAAGCAAAGAGTTAGCTTTCGCCCCAGTGCGATCGCTACAAAGACAGGTATTATTGACTGGATTACTGATAAGCAGTTTGTTTGCTGTCTTTAGTTGGTTAAATGCTCAACGTATTTCTCAACCGATTGTAACCCTAACTAATATTGCCGATCGCCTGAGCCAAGGGGAAAAACAGATCGAGATTCCTATTTTTACAGGAAAGGACGAACTAGCAATATTATCTAAGTCTTTAACTTACATGATTAGTACTCTCAATGAACGAGAGCAAGCATTAAAAACAGAATTGCAGATACGCCAGCAAATCCAAACCAAGTTAAAGGAACAAAAAGAACTCTTACAAACCAGTGAAGCTCGCTATCGAGCTTTGAGCGAAAGTCTGGAAATTAAAGTCAAAGAGCGCACGCAAATATTGAGACAGAAAGGGATAGAGTTAGAAAGAGAGATTTCCGAGCGCAAACGAGCAGAAGAAGCTGCGGGGGCTGCTAACCGCGCTAAGAGTGAATTTCTCGCTAATATGAGTCACGAATTACGTACTCCTTTAAATGCCATTTTAGGTTTTGCTCGCTTAGTGTCCCGCGATCCGTCTCTAGAGCGATCGCATCGGGAAAATTTAAAGATTATCAGTGATAGTGGAGAACATTTGCTGGAGTTGATTAACGACATTCTGGATATGTCTAAAATTGAAGCGGGCAAAACTACCCTTCAAGAAACTGATTTTTCTTTGACTGGTTTGTTAGACGATTTAGAGGTCATGTTTGCTCTTCAAGCAAAATCCAAAGGCTTGCAGCTTAGTTTTGTTGCCAAAGATTTACCCCAATACATTAAAAGCGATCGCCAGAAATTACGGCAGATTTTAATCAATCTCCTCAGTAATGCCATCAAGTTTACTGATAAGGGTAGCGTTATCCTAAGCGCGATCGCCAACACTAGGGAAGACCATTCCCAACTATTGTTTGCGGTAGAAGATACGGGTGCGGGTATTGCCCCTGAAGAAATAGCTAATGTATTTCAGCCCTTTACCCAAGCTCAAGCAGGATACAAAGCACAAGAAGGAACGGGTTTGGGTTTAGCCATCAGCTATCATTTTGCTCATCTGATGCAAGGAAAACTGACAGTTAGCAGTAAACTAACCAGAGGCAGTAGCTTCAAACTATCTCTTCCCCTCAAAATTGGCGAAACTATCGAAGAAAGTGCGATCGCGCCTACGGCAAAAGTAATCGGACTAGCACCCCATCAACACGAATATCGGATTTTGGTGGTGGAAGATAAGTTTAACAATGGTCAATTGTTGGTCAAACTGCTCAAATCGGTAGGATTTGCCGTTAAAGAAGCCAGTAACGGACAAGAAGCCATCAACCTCTGGGAAACTTGGTCGCCCCATTTAATTTGGATGGATATGCGAATGCCAGTGATGAACGGAGACGAAGCAACTCGTAATATCAAGGCAACCTCTAAAGGTCAAGCTACCGTAATCATCGCTCTAACTGCCAGTGTTTTTGAATCCCAGAAAGGACTGGTACTTTCATCGGGCTGTGATGACTTTTTGGGCAAACCTTTTAAGGAAGAAGAAATTTTTAACAAAATGGCTCAATATCTGGGAGTAGAATACATCTATGAAGAACTACCTTCAATCTCCAACTGTAGCCCCCATAACGCTCAATCTGAGATACCAATTCCTGAAGCTATAAAACAGATGCCCAAGGAATGGATTCAAAAATTACACCAAGCAGCAATCAAACTCGATAGCAAGGAGATAGAAAAACTCATAGAACAAATTCCCGCAAACAATCGCGCTTTAGCCGAAAATTTAACAGATTTAATCGAGCGAGTTCGATTTGATATTTTAGTAGAAATGACGCAACGACTGGCAGACCATGCATAAAGGAGAAGTTATCGCTGAAAAAGGCAATATTTTAATTGTTGATGATAAGCTAGCAAACCTCAAAGTACTAGAATCAACTTTAGAGCAGCAGGGATATCGAGTACGCAAAGCAATTAACGGCTCTATGGCTTTAATGGGGGCAACTGCCGAACCACCAGATTTAGTTTTGCTCGATATTAAGATGCCTGACATGGATGGCTATGAGGTTTGTCAAAAACTCAAATCACATCCCAAAACCACGGAGATTCCCGTTATTTTTTTGAGTGCTTTGGATGATGTTTTAGATAAAGTCCGAGCCTTTAATGTTGGTGGCATAGACTATATCACCAAGCCCTTTCAAACTGAAGAAATCTTAGTCCGCGTCCAAAATCAACTGCAAATTCGCCACCTACAACGACAGCTTCAAGCACAAAATCAGCATTTATCAGAATTAAACCAAGAACTAACTCGTTCCAATCAAGAATTAGAACAATTTGCCTATGTAGTTTCTCACGATTTAAAGCAACCGCTTCAGGTAATTCTCGGCTTTGCTAAATTACTACACAAAGATCATCAAGCTAGTTCAGAATCAAAACTAACTCAAGGTTTAGCTCAAATTGTTAAATCTAGTACCCGTATGCAGCAGCTAATCGACGATCTGCTGGCTTACAGCCGTGTAGGAGCGAAAAATCTTGAATTACAGCTCATTGACTGCAACATAGTCTTGACTCAGGTTTTAGAAGATTTACAAGTGACAATCCAAGATAGTCAAGCGACAATCGATTATGATTCTTTGCCTACAGTCTTAGCCGATGAAACCCAACTCACAGAACTCCTGCAAAATTTAATTTGTAACGCAATTAAGTTTTGCCCCCAAGAGCGATCGCCCCATGTAAAAATATCCGCCCAGCAACAAGATCGAGAATGGCTATTTGAAGTACGGGATAACGGCATCGGTATCGCACCAGATAACTGCGATCGCATTTTTCAAATGTTTCAACGTCTTCATAACCACTCAGAGTATCCAGGTACGGGCATTGGTCTTGCTACCTGCAAAAAGATTGTCGAACGTCACGGCGGAAGAATCTGGGTAGAATCTGAATTTGGTAAAGGAACGAGTTTTTATTTTACTATCCCCGTATCGATCTAAGCTCCTGGTTTGAAATAATCCCACAAGCGATCGCCTGAATCGGCTCGAATCAATGCCACCACTACATCAGGCAGTGCAGCCAAGCTGGGATAAATTAAGTAGCGGGATTCCCAACGGGGATTGAATTTGTCTTTAAAACCGTATATGCCTTGAAAGTTATAAAAGCGATTGAGGTGTTGGTAAAGATAATCCAAACCAGTTTCTAAGCGGGGTGCTTGACGCTCTTCTTTTAATCCTGCCAGTGCTGATAATCCTAAATTGAAGCTAACATAATTAAGCTCTTTGTAGCGTTTAAACAGAGACACAAATAAAAATTCCATCACCCCGTGTTCTGTATCTTCCAGTTTACGCATCAAGTCGATAGTAATTTCGTTTAGCTGATATTCGGGAATAATATTCGCAAAAGCAACAATTTTTCCTTGGCTGTCTTCTACTGTTGCTATTTCGCAGTCTCTTAAATAATCGAAATCAAACCAACCTAAAGAAAACTGTTTTTCCGAACCTTGTACTTGCTCTAACCAGCGATCGCTAATGACTTTAAGCTTATCCAATAGTTCCTCAGTGATGGGTGGTTGATAAAATTTGGTGCTATATCCTAACTTATTAAAACGATTGAGAGCATTCCTAATATTTCTGCCTGCTTTTCCTTGAGTGGTAAAAGTATGTAAGTCAACAATAGCTTCTTCGCCAATTTTGACAGCTCTAAAACCCAGAGATTTATACAAAGCTAAATAATCGGGCTGAGTTTGATAGAAAGCAGGATACCAATCATTCTGGATGCAAAATTCTTTGTAGCCCATAATTGCATCTTTTAAATCTGTTGGCGCACCGATAGGATCTCCGAGGGCGATCGCTCCTCTTCCTTTAGGCACATAAGCAATTACAGTTTTACCAGAAGGAGAAAAATAGTAACTTTTATCGGGTAACAAGCAAAAATGCGCTAAAGAAGAATGTCCGTATTGTTTGATTAAATCTAAAGCTCGTTCTCGCTCCTCATCTGTTCCCCCTACTGGCAGTAATACGGGGCGTAATAGCATCCAGACAGCATACAGAATAGTACTGGCAGCCACGATATATAGCGAGGTAATAAAAAAGCTACCAAAACGAGTAGTCGCAGTTAATCCAGCATTATCGGTAGTAAAAAAGATGGCTAGTGTTTGTTTCACTGCTTGAAGTAAATCGAACTGAGTTTGGTATTGTTTCTCCATCAAGTAAAAACCCGCCGTACCATAAGCCAGGGTAAACAATAACGCACCAATTAATACCCTTACCCCTTGTGCCATAGAAGGGCGATCCGATCGCGCGGTAAAATTCTTACGCAGTCCAATTAATAGCCCCAGTAGAACAATCGCGGGAATGGTTTCCTCGATATCCAAACCTTTGAGTAGATGAGAAGCAATAGAAATAATCAATAAAACGATAGTTAACAACCAAGCTACTTTCTTCCGTCGTAGCAACCTGGAAGCCAGAGTAAGCAAAATAAAGCCACTCACCGCAGCAAAGATATGACTTCCTGCCCGCACTTCAAAAGGATAAATATTACGTAAAATGGCAATTCTTTCGGGCAAACCAGGGGTGACGGCAGAATATAAATTAACGATGCCAACTATGGCAGTCAGTAAAGCAATAATTCTGGTTAAAACTTTGGTTTGTAACTGATTCATAATTTAGGCTTTTCCAGTTATGGAATATTGCTTTAATTAAGCTAGATAGCAAATCTTTGGGGCAATATTAATTGTTAGACTTCTACTCTATGTCACTTCAAGACTGCGGACAAATAATTATGAGATTGCTGTTCGCTAGTTTGTTTGGAGCGTTAATTGGCTGGGAGCGACAGATAAAAGATAAGTCAGCAGGATTAAGAACTCATATAAATATTGTGAAAATAGATGAGAGAAAGTGAAGATTATTTAGTTGGTCGAACAGTCAAATTACGCCGTCGGGTTAAGCTACAGGTTAGCTATCATGCTGGTGCTACTCCAGGATTAGTCTTTATTCATGGTGGCTTGGGAAATCGTTTTAACTGGCGATCGCAATATGAATATTTTCTCAATCGAGGTAGAGAGGTATTAGCTTACGATTTAGGAGGACACGGGGAATCAACCCCTTATAATCGCTATTCTTTGGGCAGACATCGCCGAGACTTAACTCGCTTGTTACGACGCTACAAAATAAAGCAACCAATTCTGTGCTGTCATAGTTATGGCGTACCTGTGGGTTTAGAGTGGGCGAGACGCAATCGCGCTAGTGGTTTGGTGTTAGTTGCAGGAGGGACGCACGATCTCGATCCCTGGTGGGAAATCCCCTTAATGAAATTTTTGGCTTGGGGTGGACGGCATCTCTATCATTTACCAGGAGTGCAAACTCTAACTAATCGTCTGGCAAGCGATCGCCATTGGCATGCTAAAGTAGAACGGTTTTTTCGTGAAAGTCCCGTTCCTACCGACTCCCATCCTTACGAAGCAGTAGAAATATTTTGGGGTTACGACTTTTGGCAACGCCATCGGGAATTTAAGCCCAAGATTCCTATATTGGTCATTACTGGCGGACAAGACCCCAGTTTTACCTCAGAAATGGGAGAAGAGTTAGCCAGTCGTTTTCCCTTGGGTCAACATTTACATTTAGCGGATGCAGGACATTTATTAATTGCGGAATATCCCCAAATTGTCAATGAGGCGATCGCAAATGTCTTTACTCATAACGAAATCTACAGGCTAGAAAATCAATCTGATTTTGATTTACCCGATCGATAAATCTATGTTCTAAATCAATTCTTCTCGACCAAATATTTGAATCGAGATATTTTTGGTTCGGGTTTTCCCTCACCTTTAAATGGGTCTTCCATAACTGCCGTTACCATGTTTAGAGTCTTAGAAGCCTTCTTGCGATCATTTGTAACCCACCAGCCCAAATCCTCTTTGAATTGAGAACTAAAACCAGGTACGCGATTGACAATAGATTTTATAGTCATTCCAATTAATTTCCGCAGGTTCATCTGTAGTAAAAGGCAGAGGGCAGAAGGCACAAAGGGCTTGCCCGCATGTAGGTTTACACTCAACTCCCACAGTTTCTATTATTCATATGGTTTCTATTTAGAATGACTATAATTCTTGAGGTTCTTTTAAAGATAGTAACGTTTATCCAACCACCATCTGACTTCTGCTTCCGAATTAAGGCAAAAATAGCGCTCGCAAATCGGATCGTAAACTCGATAATAGAGATTACCCTTACTATCTTTTTTCTGCCATATTTTTGGTTCGGAATCGGTGTGTAAGTTGCCTAGATGTTCTTTTAATTTACTTAGGCTGCTAGTAATGTTCTGTCTCAAGCGAGCTAAAGTTTTTTTCGCAGTATTTTTTTTTTGCCAGTGAATAACTCGATGATGCGAGCCGAAGTAGCTTGTAGTTTTCATGATACCCCTCCACTGATTTGGAGTTCAAAAGTGGAATCGAGACACCAATTGTTTCTTTTCTCTATTTATAGACTAAGCAAATTATTTGAGGAATTTGTGATTATTTAATTTATCGATCGCCATTTCTTACTCCTTACCAGGATCGCTAAAAAACTTCCACTTGACTTGCATCAACCTTACTAACTCCTTCAACATTTTGAGCTACTTCGACCAACTTCTCTAGCAGATTGCGATCGGAAATCGAACCTTTTAAAATAATGTTGCGATTGTTTTGGGCGACATAGATGGTCGATATATCTTTTAAAGTAGGGTCTTCAGAAAATGCTTTAGCAACTCTTTTAGCCAATCCACTAGGATCGTATTCTCCATCTAAGCCAGTTCGTTCTATGGCAATTGAAGTACTTGAGTCTTCAACTAAGAGTGCAGTTCGCTCTTGGCACGCTCCAAGTGTTCCCAAAGAAGTAGCCACAAGAACTATCAGTAGTAAGTTTAAGGGATTTAATTTGATGTTCATGACCTATGATTTTTTAATTCAAAAGAACTTGAAGATGTTGCCAAAAATACGCCAGTGGTTAGTGAGAATGACTCCATGCAACTAACCACTGAGCAAATTTAGAAGTTATAGCCCAAACCAACCATGACATTTACTCGATCATCATCAAATGGCAGCCAAACGACAGAACCATTAGCAGTTAGTTTGTTGCTAGCACGATAATCTGCACCACCTGTAACGGTTAAGCCGATGCTACCATCATCGCGGGTAGTTCCGCCAAGACCTGCACCAGCAAAAGGTATGAATCTTCCGTTCTTAAAAGGTGATTCAAAATCATAGGTAACTGGTGCGATAACTGTAACTTCTGTATCGTCGTCAAATTCTACATCTGTAAGCACGGCAGGGCGCACAGAAAGCTGTTCGGCTAATTCGAGCTTGGCATTGGCGGCAAAACCTTCATCAGTAGCACCTAAACCAATATAGTTAGATTTATCTTGAGCAAGTGCGATCGCTGGGTTAACTAAAAGAATCGCACCAACAAGACCCCAAATAGATAAATGACGTGAATGGAGTTTCATCATGTACCTCCTCATGGAAGATACGAATTATATAGTGGTTGAGAAAATAATCTTATGTAGGAGCAAATTTGTAACCGATAAACTTAAAAAGGTGCGTCGATCTTTGGCTCAAGATGAATTGGTCGATCGTCTTTGCTACTATCAAATATCTAGAGTATTCTCTAATTACTATTTTATCTTAGCTATATAACTTTGACTGAGATTTACATAATTGTAATTGTTAAGAGCGATCGGTGATTTCTTGACTAGATTTGTTTAATAGTCTGATAGTGTATCTCAGTTGACTGAGGTACACTTTACTCCTGCCTATTGTATCTATTTTTCTTTTTGGAACTGACTTACAAAACCATATCTCCGACATTTACTGCTCTTCGGTTGTAAGGTAGTTTTGCCAGTAACATTGCCATCGCACAGGTGTT
>JASJDX010000342.1 GCA_030064975.1 Pleurocapsa sp. MO_192.B19 | reverse complement strand
TTGATATTGAACCCAGGAAGCTAGAAAAACCAAGCGATCATGCTCCTGTAATTTTAGAATTTTGATAGTTATTTTACTGGTGTCAGATGGGAAAAATATCAATCAACGTCAGTTCGATGAAACTAGAAATTTCGTAATTCATAACTTGAGAGATGCTTGCATTCCCTATTATTTCGTTGTCAAAATTGTCACTCCGTGGCGTAGCTTTTCGCGAGCGCGAATACTCCGTGGCGTAGCTTCTCCCGAAGGGAGTACTCCGAATTCCTTGCCTCACGTCAATCAATTTGTCGATTTTGTCGTATTGGTAGCTGGATAAGAAGATAAAGCCTCCTGCACTGGTTTGATTCTTTGGCTAGTTTTAATCTGCTGTTCTAATTGCTCGGTAGTGGAGACTAAATTACTTAAGCCATCGACTAAGGTACGGAAATTTTCGAGGAAAGCGGGATCTCCCGTAATTGATTCAAGATCGGAAGTGATCTTTTGTGCATTATCAAAGGTTACCCTAGCTGAATCTAAAGTTTGTTGTAGGGCAACTAAACTTTCTTGATTACTAAAGCTTTCAGAAACACTTTTTAAATTCTGTGAAGCAACTGCAGCATTACTAGTCAATTCTTGCAAATTGGCGGCTAGTTGTTCTGTATCGGCAGCATCAACGGTTTTATCTAATTTTACCACTAAACTTTGTAAGCGATCGCTAGTAGTTCCAATAGTATCTAAAGTAGTGGTTAAATTAGTTTTATTTTGAGCAATTAATTCTTCCACACTACTAGCTAATCTATCGATCTGCTCGGCAGTATCTTGATAAGTTTTAGCAGTGGCAATTAGTTCAGTGGAAGTATTGTTAGCCACATCGGTTACTGTTTTAGTAATGGTAGAAATGTTGGCTACTTGTTGTTGTAGTTCTCTTACCAAAGTTGAAGTATCTCTACTCAAATTAGCAATCTCTGCGGCAGCAAGAGAAGAATTTTCCACCGTTGCATCAATCTTGGTAACAAATTCGGGTTCGCTGTAGGATCTACTAAAACGATAGGTATACGGTAATAAATCGTCTAGGGTAATACCTTTCTCTCCTGGAAAAATATTATTATCACAGATAATTTTTTCTGAGTCACAATTTGAACTAAGAGGATTCATCCCGACAGTTTTAGCAGGCAAATCAGATTCAGGAATAATATCAATAAATTTCTCTCCAATTAATCCTGAACTTCTAGCTTGAATGGTGACATCTCTGGGAATTAAAAGCTCAGATGAGTCAATTTCAATTATGACTTCAACTCCATTTGTTTCAGGTTGAATATCTTGAACTCTACCCACCTTTAATCCCCGATAGCGTACTCCGTCTCCCAATTGAATACCATTAACATCGGGAAAATTGGTAATTATTTGGTAGCTCTTTGCGCCAAATTTAATACCTCTAATCCAAAGAGCTAATCCACCAAACAAAATAATACTAAATATAATTAGTAATCCAACTGAACCTTCTCTTATAGTGCGCGATCGCATACTTTTCCTCTTGCTTATTTCTTTAGTTTATTCCGTCACGCGAATTGGCCCTTCAACGCTAGCACTAAAAAACTGCCTCACTAAGGGGTTATCGGTAGAATCAATTTCTTCAACTGTACCTGACCACTGAATTTTTCCTTCATACAAAAAGATCACGCGATCGCCAGTACGGCGAATTGTACTATTTTGATGACTAACCATAATATAAGTGCCACAACCTTTTTTAGTACACTGTAAATCTCGTACTAAATTTTCGATCACCGTGGAGGCTATTGGATCTAAACCTGCCGTGGGTTCATCATACAAAATGATCTCTGGTCTACTTTTAGGATTTTCTGGATTGGACATAATGGCACGGGCAAAACTGACTCGCTTACGCATCCCTCCCGATAATTCGGAGGGAAAACGATTATTTGTCCCCACCAACCCGACCATTTCTAATTTTTCGTCTACCAACTGTCTAATTTTTTGACGACTGAGATTTGAATGTTGATAGAGAGAAAAGCCGACATTTTGTTCTACCGTCAGTGAGTCAAACAGGGCAGCCTGTTGAAACACCATACTAATACCGATAGGATCTTCTTGGTCTTCAATCAAACCTTTACGTTTTTGCCCATTGATATAAATCGCTCCTCGATCGATTGGCAGTAACCCGGCAATCATCCTAATAATAGTTGATTTCCCTGTCCCAGAAGGCCCAATAATCACTAGGGCGTCTCCGCGGTTGATCTTGAGATTAACGCGGTCAAGGATTACGTTATTGCCAAAGGCTTTACTAACTCCTCGAAGTTCAATCAAGGGGACTTTTGGGTCGGTTCGAGTTACTGCTTGGGTTTCTGTGGTTACTGCCATAAGCTTATTAGTGAATTGACCAGCGGTCACTTTAAGGCACAAAATCTGAGAGAGAACTTTTCTCAGTTAAGTTGTCTTTACTCTTCTATTTCTAGCCCAAAAACACGAGCAACAGATTTCTCTACTTTATAACCAGAATCGATAGACTCTAGTGGGTCTTTACGCAAACGATGGCGCAGACAGAGAACAATTACTCTACGAATGTCATCAACGGTTACTTCGGTACGCTCTTCAAAAGCTGCGATCGCCTTGGCTGCTCGGTTAGTTACAATATCTCCTCGTAGACCATCTACGTCTAACTCGGAACAGATTTCCGAAATTTTGACTCGTAAATCGTAATCAATTGTTACGGAGGGGAGTAACTGCTGCGCCTTGATTATTTTATCTTGTAAGGCTTGTTGCTCGGCAAGATATTTGTCGCAGAAGAGTTGGGGATTACTATCGAATTCGGCTCTTTGTTCTACGATCTGTACTCTGAGGTTTGGCTCTTTAACAGTATGAATCTCTGCGTGCATCCCAAAGCGATCTAATAGTTGAGGACGTAGTTCTCCTTCTTCAGGGTTTCCTGAACCAACCATAACAAATTGAGCAGGGTGCCGGATCGAGATCCCTTCTCTTTCTACAGTGTTCCAACCACCAGCAGCCGAGTCTAGCAGTACATCTACTAAATGATCGTCTAGCAGGTTAACTTCGTCTACATAAAGGATGCCACGGTTAGCTTTGGCGAGCAATCCAGGTTCAAAGGCTTTTACCCCTTCAGAAAGAGCTTTTTCAATATCAATCGTGCCACAGACTCGATCCTCCGTTGCACCAAGAGGTAAATCGACCATCTGAACTTTTTTCTTGATAGTTTCGATGGGTAGTTGTTGTTCGACTTTTTGTTTAACCTCGTCGCTCATCAAGTCAGGATCGTGCGGATCGCTATTAAAGGGATCTCCCAGCACTACTTCAATTTCTGGCAACAAATCAGCCAGAGCGCGAATGGTAGTGGATTTACCTGTGCCGCGATCGCCCATAATCATTACCCCACCAATCTTAGGATCGATTACGTTGAGCAAGAGGGCTAATTTCATTTCCTCTTGCCCCACAATAGCCGGGAAAGGAAAAACCACGCGGCGAGTCTTAGCTGGTGCTTGAAGTGTTGCAGTCATATCAATTGTTGTTTATTTAACAGTTATGTTAGTTAGTTGACAGAAAAGTTAATCGTTAATTTTTTGTTAATGCTAATAAGCGTATTTTATTGTGCCATGTTTCATGGTGCTTGAGCTATGGTAACTGTTTATCTGCTCTGGGAATAAAACCCAGCAAAATGAGCTACAGCATTTTTTATTCTTATTTAGTAGTAAAAACCTGCCATAACCGCCGAATTTAAGCATTAATATTTTCTATCTTTGTGACAATTAAATTTAAATTTAAAAACCGCGAAGCGGTTAGCTATTAGCTATTGTTGAAGTGTTACAGTGATATAAATTGTTGTTTATTTAACAATTGTATTAGTTAGCAGAAAAGTTAATCGTTAATCTTCTATTAATGTTAATAAGCGTATTTTATGGTTCCATGTTTCAGGGTTCTAGAGCTATGGTAACTGTTTATCTTCTCTTGAAATAAAACCCAGCAAAATAAGCGGTAGCAATTTTTATAGGACTTACGCAAACAGTTGTCAGTTGGAACTGGGAAAAGCTTAAAGAAAAAGGGTTAAGGGATTTATCTGCCCCTTTGTACTTTCTCCTTTTTTCCTGCTAAAACCTTGATTTTTCCTTCACCGCGTAAGTCCTATTTTATGCCTATTTAGTCATAAAAACCTGCCATAATCGCCGAATTTAAGCATTAATATTTTCGATCTTTGTGACAATTAAGTTTAAAAATAGATTGATAGATTGATTTTTGAGAATTTGGTTATTTAATTAGCAAACAGTAAAATACGTCACATTTTATCTCAGCAATGTTGATACTATTTTAATAGGTTAATTGCATCTTAATCTTATGA
This sequence comes from Pleurocapsa sp. MO_192.B19, assembly GCA_030064975.1. Classification (GTDB taxonomy): domain Bacteria; phylum Cyanobacteriota; class Cyanobacteriia; order Cyanobacteriales; family Xenococcaceae; genus Waterburya. Next base: position 4,433 of record JASJDX010000342.1, on the reverse strand, counting down.
TTTTAGAAACTTAATATGATAGTTTTCTAAATAGTTTTATAATCTTAAAGCATATAAGTATTAAAAGATTATAAATAAAATTTATAAGTGAGATTTTAACTGGTTCTAGTTACTTGTGCAGCTGCTAATAAACAAACAAAAAAACTAACAAAAAGAAGTATCTATGCAGCAACTTACCTATTCTGAATGTTTTGTTAATGAGTTGGCGTTAAAACAGCTTGTTTCCACTGAGCAGGTATCGATTATCTACATTCATGGCACGGCACGCAGTGGTTCAACAATTGCGGAGATTATTGTTTCTCAATTGGCAAATTTGGCGATTCATCAGCCTTTTCGGGGTACATTGCAAAAATGTGGTGGTCGTTTTCGCAGCCAAAAGCTGGAATTCGATGCCGATATTTATGATTCCGCCTGTGGCTTGATAGTCGAACAAATTAATCAGTGTCTACAGAAGCAGGAAAAAGTAACAGTAGTTATTAAAGAACTCGCTGGTTTTTTTAAACCTTATATATGGCAACGATGGTTAGAGATTCCCCAACAATTTTTATTTACTATTAGAGAGCCTCATTTGCAGTATATGTCGTGGTTATCGGCAATGACTGACAAGATATTTCAGGGTGAGGGAAAATTACAAGATAAGCGGGATTTTGTCATCGCCAAGGCGGCAATTACTGAGACATCAATCTTATCTGCTGAATGGGAAGGAACTACTATAAGTTGTAATCAAGCAGCTTGGAATGCCTTAGTTCAGGATTTTCAACAAGTCAGAAAAGCAATTGCTGGCACTGATAAGAAACTGGCTATTTTGGATTCAGTATTACTGAGATATAAGCCTGAGTATGCTGCCAAAGGCGCGCTCGCTAAATTGGGTTTTACTCCCGAGCAATTATCACAATTAAATCTCAATTTTTTATCACAATCAGAGCAAAAAGTTTGGGATATTCGTGATAAAAGTCGACCAATGGTACGTAAAGCAAATAACAGTAAAACTGTTAACCCTTTAAGAGTAAAAGAAGCAGTTAACTTAGATATTTTTCCTCCTAAATCTCAGGAACATATCAAACAAATCATTCCTTTATATCTCGATCTTTTATCTGCTCCAGAACAAGTTTATCTACCTTCTATGGCTGAACTGGAAGCAACTGAAGATACAGGATTGATCGCAACTCATCCCTTCATGGCATATGCGCTCGCGATGCTCAATCTAAAACGTCAACCCAACCCCATTGAGCAACTCAACTCTTGGTTGAAATTTTTGAATCAAGCTAAACCAAACCAAGAAGCCACAAATTGGGACAGCTTTAGTAGTTCATTTGCAGTCATTAATAGTTATTGGCTAAATACAGGTAACAAAATTCATGAATAACATTTTAGTTGTTGGTGCTGGTTCGATTGGGGCACTAATGGGGGCTAGTCTAATTAAAGCGGGTTTCAAGATTACTTTTGCGGGAAAACCTGGTAGTAATTATACTAAAACACTTAAGGAACAAGGTTTACATCTATATTATGCTAACGGAGAAAGATTGTGGATTTCACCCCTCCATCCACGAGTTAGATTTGCCGATACCGCCACAAATTTTATCGAGAAATTCGACATCATTATAGTTGCTGTCAAGAGTAATAATTTAATTAAAGTTGCTCCTTATATTCGAGCTCACTCAAACCCAGACACAATTTTGATTCATGCGCAAAATGGGATTCCCTACTGGTGGTTTGATAACGATACTTACCTAGCTTCACTAAATAAGAACGTATTAAACAAACTAAGTTCTTCTCCCCATTTAAATAGTATCGATCAAAACGGTATTTTATATAAAGCTTTAGGCGATCGCATTTTGGTTGGCTGTGTAGTCAAAGCTCCTTGTCAGAGGACAGAAGATGCTAAAATCCAAATCAAAAAACCGCCCAAATTAATTTTGGGTTTAACTAAAGGCGATCGTAACTTTGAGCAACAGGCTATCATTCAACGCCTGTGTGATTTATTTTCTCAACATGGTCTAACTGCTAGTTACACTAATAAGATTCGTGCAGCAGTATGCAACAAATTAGCCGTTAACGTAACCACTAATGTTCTTTCGGCTTTGACTGGTAGGATAATTGCCGATTTAACCGCTAATCTTCATACCAACAGTCTGATTAAAGCTGTTATTGCGGAGATAAATTATGTTTTTAGCTCTTATGGCATCAACCCAGAAGATTTGCCCACTGAACAAAAAATATACTCTTATATTAAAGCTCCAGGTAGCCAAAGTCATCTTCCTTCCCTCGCCCAAGACTTTTCTCAGCACAAGCCAGGAGAAATTAGTTTAATTACTGCCCCTGTAGAAATGGCGCAAATTGCCCAGATCAGTGTACCAACACTATATAGTTTAAGTGAGTTGTTGCAACTAGGTCAAAATTACACCCTCAAAAGCTCAAATGGCAAATCTCATATCCTTACTTTCGATCATCCTTCTGGCTACTGTATGTTGACTAATGATGTCTGCCAAAGTACTGTAGTGGACAAATCAAAGATTTCTAATCTACTAACTCATCTGCAGCAAGTTAACGTGTTCGCTTGGAATAGACAAGCAACTACTACCAACAGATTAATCAAACCTAAACCTCTTGAGCAATATCAGCTGTGTATGATCTAAATTAGATCTGAGCAAATTTCTAAATCTTAAACTCTAATGAAGTCTCCAGGTATATCTGAGCCATCTAATCCAAATAGAGTATCTCGGAGTTCTTTGCGTTCTCAGTTACATGAGAAATATCGCCAATTAAAAGTCACTAATCAGCAAAATACTCAGCCAACCCCAAGCAACAACCATAGACTTAGTAAGCATTCATCAGCCAAGTATCTACTATTTATTTTGCCTAGCTTCGGCTGGCTAATTTCTCGCCAACTGCGACTGGTTGAGATTAGCCAGCGAACTAATCAATCTAACTCTTGGTGGCTACCGCTTTTAGTCGGTGGTATCTTTTGGTGGCTGCCATCTCCTATGGGAGTCAATGAGCAAGCATGGCATTTATTGGCGATTTTTTTAGCTACTATTCTTGGCTTTATTACTAAACCTTTGCCTATTGGTGCAGTAGCTATAATTGCTTTAACCGTCTCCGTCGCTACCAATACCCTAACTATTGAACAAGGATTAAGTGGTTTTAGTCAAAAAACTGCTTGGCTTACTGTTAGCTCATTTCTGATTGCCAGAGCAATTATTAAAACTGGTTTAGGTACTCGTATTGCCTATTTATTTATGACTATCTTTGGCAAAAATACCTTGCTCTTAAGTTATGGATTATTAATTACAGATATAATCTTATCTCCTGTAATGCCCAGTGGTAATGCCAGAAGCGGTGGTGTAATTTTCCCCATAGTCAAGTCTTTGGCGACAGCTTATCACAGTGAGCCTCATGATGGCACAGAGCGTAAAATTGGTGCTTTTTTAATGACAACAGCCTATCAAGGTACTCAAATTACCACTGCCTTATTTTTAACCGCGATGGTAGCTAATCCTTTAATGGCACAGCTAGCTCAAGAAATTGCGGGGGTACACATAGATTGGATGACTTGGGCTTTGGCAGCATTATTACCTGGAAGCATCAGCTTATTGACTATGCCTCTGGTGATCTATCGATTTTATCCACCACTGCTTAAATCTACTCCTGAAGCTCCACAAATGGCTCAAGACAAACTTAAGCAAATGGGCAAAATTAGACAATCAGAATGGGCAATGCTGGGAATATTTCTGGTGTTGTTATTGTTTTGGGGATGGGGTAAACAATGGGGCATAGAAAGTGTCACCACCAGTTTGATTGGAATTGTTTTGCTTTTAATTACTAGAGTATTAACCTGGGGAGATATTACCCAAGAAAAGAAAGCCTGGGATATTTTTGTTTGGTTTTCTATTTTGCTGATGATGGCAACTTTCTTGAGTCAGTTCGGTTTTATTGACTGGGTAAGTGAGGTAATTGGCAGTGTTGTCCAGAATTTATGGTGGCAGGTGGCTTTTGCCTGTTTGAGCCTCGTTTATTTTTACAGTAATTACTTTTTTGCCAGTAAAGCTGCTCGTGCCAGTGCGATGTATCCTGCCTTTTTATCTGTCGCTGTTTCTTTAGGAACACCACCAATGTATGCTGCACTCGTTTTAGCTTTTTTAATTAACCTATCAGGCTGTTTAACTCATTATGGCACTGCCGTTGCCCCAATTTATTTTGGTGCGGGATATGTGGATGCTGCCACCTGGTGCAGACTAGGATTTAACTTGAGTCTGGCTTATTTGATTATTTGGACAGTAATTGGAGGCTGGTGGTGGCGACTATTAGGCTTGGTTTAGCTATTTATAGCATTACGTATTTAGGTTAGGACACTCTTTAAAATTGCTACTTGCTACTTGCTACTTTCGAGCTAATAACTAATATGTCCTAATATAACTTTGTACGGCTATATT
>JASJDX010000341.1 GCA_030064975.1 Pleurocapsa sp. MO_192.B19 | reverse complement strand
GAGAAGTAGTAGAAGTTCCTGAGTCTTCAATGGATGCAGTGACGGGTTTATCAGGTTCAGGACCAGCTTTTGTGGCGTTGGCAATAGAAGCTTTAGCTGATGGTGGTGTAGCTTCAGGATTACCTAGAGCGATCGCCTTACAGCTAGCAACTCAGACAGTATTGGGTACGGCAACTTTGGTTAAAGAAACTGGAATACATCCAGGAGCGCTTAAAGATCGAGTAACAAGTCCTGGAGGAACAACTATTGCAGGAGTCGCTAAATTAGAGAGTGTAGGTTTTCGCTCGGCATTGATAGAGGCAGTAAAGACTGCTACAACCAGATCTAAGGAATTGGGTAAATGATCGCTAAACTTTGAAGTGGAAAGTTGTATTTAACTGAATAGGGGGCTTGGGGGAAGCTAAGTCCCACGCTATAGACGAGGCGGATATATCGAGGCGAAGCCGAGTACCGCCAATGTTTTAGCGTTGGGATACAGATATTCCCCCAAGCCAATTGAACCCCTCGATGGGGTGATAATTGGCAATCAAATAAAATTTCTAACGAAGTAACAAAATCTGTTAGAATATATTTATGGAAAGCAGAACTTACACATACCGTATTCATCCAGATATCGACCAAGAAGCTAAGATGCTTGATTGGCTCGAACAGTGTCGCCGTGTCTACAATTACGCACTGCGACAGAGAAAAGATTGGATAAATAGCCGTAAGTGTAGGGTTGATGCTTGTAGTCTCAGACAGGAATACATCATGTCTGCAGATGAACCATATCCTGACTACTATAAACAACAAAACGCACTGACAAAAGCCAAGAAGCAAATACCAGAATTTCAAGCTGTTCATTCTCAAGTCCTTCAAGACGCTCTCAAGAGACTTGATAGAGCATTCAAAATGAGACAAGAAAGACAGTTTGGTTTCCCACGCTTCAAAAAGGTTGGTCGCTATCGTTCGTTTGTATTCCCTCAGTTCAAATCTAACCCCGTAACTGGCTGGCAAATCAAGCTTCCCAAAGTTGGCAAGATGCCCATTGTTTTGCATCGCGCTATCCCAGAAGGTTTTGCTGTCAAACAGGTTAGAGTTTTGATGAAGGCTTCGGGTTGGTATGCTCAACTGATTTTGCAGTCTGACACAAATATTCCTGAGCCAATACCTCATGGCGAACCACTGGGGATTGATTGGGGTATTTCCAGTTTTGTTGCTACTTCTCAAGGTGAATTGATTGATAATCCTCGGTTCTACATTCAGTCTCAAAGCCAGCTTAAATGGCTGCAACGAAGACTGAGCAAGAAACAGAGAGGAAGTAAATCCTCTCAAATGTTGGCTCGGAAAATATCTTTGCTGCATGAAAAAATTGGCAATCAGCGAAAAGATTTTCATTTCAAAGTTAGTCACCATCTTTGCCGTCAAGCAGGAATGATATTTACCGAAGACTTGAATATTTTGGGTTTGAGCAGAGGAATGCTTGCCAAGCACGTTCTCGACGGTGCGCCTGGTCAATTCCTTGCTATCTTGGATTGGGTATGCCGAAAAACTGGGACTTACCATCAGAAGGTTGATGCCAAAGGCAGTAGCCAACTTTGCCCCGAATGTTCCGCTGATGTGCCTAAAGACTTGAGTGTCAGAATACATAGTTGTCCTGAATGTCATGTCGTTATGCCTCGTGATGTGGCTAGTGGAAAAATCATAGTAAATAGAGGTATTGCAGCCGTTGAAGGTCTAGCGGTCAAGCTGGGTGCGGAGGAAGACTCGGTAGAGTCCCGATGAAACACCAATTTCTCAATGTGAGTTGAGAAGCCCACACTATAATTTGAGTGACATTAGGAACGAAAATTTAGTGTCGGGAGTACGTCACTGCCGACTTCCTTAAATACGGCTAATTTTGCCTAACTGCATTCGTTAAAATCTCCAAAATTTGATTAATGTCTTTAATATTATTCGCTTAAATTAAGAAGTAAGGTGGGCAGTTCGATCGAGTGAGGGAAAATTTATTGAGTTACTTGTTATCATCTGCCCACCCTACAGAACTGTTGTAATTTCTGCTTTAGTTGACGGAAAACTATCTCCCCATCAATAACTTCCCCACGTTCTGAAGCTGCAACCGCGATCGCAATTTCCCGCTTCAATTCTTCAAACCTACCTTGATAAATCTTTTCCCTTTCTTCAAGTAGTTTAATACCCGCAATAATTACTTCTAGTTGTAAGCAATAATTGATAAAACTGCCCCTTGAGGATCGCCAATGACAGCAAATCTACCTGTATTGGGAATATCAGTAGGTGGCACAAATACTTTGCCTCCCATTGCTTGAGCTTGTTCTACCGTTCGATCTACATTATCTACCGTGACATAGACACCCCAATGAGGTGATGGAGTTTTTTCACTCAAAGCATCATCAGTAGAGAACATACCTCCAACAGGCTGTTCTCCTGCTTTAATTGTGGTGTATGTTTTCCCCCCTTCCATTGGCTCATCTTTCCATGTCCAGTCAAATAACTGCTGATAAAACTCTTTGGCTGCATCAACATCACTAGTCATCAATTCACACCAGCTAAATGCACCCTGTTGTTGAAAAGGATTCATGAGAGTTCCTCAAAGTTGAACTTTTATCTTCCTCAAGATAGTTCATATTTACTAAAACAAACTCTAGATTTAAAGATTTTTTCATTGTTGGGGTGAGAATCGAGAAACTAAAGTTGATAGTTAGGTCAGGTTGTTCTGGATTGGATTGAGCAGAACAAGTGCAAGAGCGATCGCAAATCATACCAATTTTCTATGATGGGAAAAGCTTGTGTCTATAAAACAAATTGATAGATTTGATAGATTAGACTAGCTTTGATCGCGTAACATCGGAAAGATAGTAGGTGATTCTCCTACTTGAACTTCGCCAATTACCCGAAACCCATGCTTTTCATAAAATGGGATACTTTTCAGACTAGAAGATTCTAGATAGGCAATTTTACCCTCGCGATCGGGCGAAGCCTGGCGCCTACGGCGATCGCACATAGCCAGTGTATGCTTCATTAATGCCGAACCATATCCCTTTTTTTGTTGAGTTGGTTCTACACCAAACATTGCTAAGTACCAATGAGGTTCTTCAGGATGATAAGAAACCATCTTCTCAAACACGGCTAAGACTTCTTCTTGCTGCTGCTGAGATATTGTTTGCTGTAAATAAGCACCTATCGTATCATTGTCAGGCTTACTCTGAGGAGGCAACCAAAGAGCAGCACCTGAATAACTGTCGGTATAGTAGGCAGTGTCGGAAGCGAATGCTTTACGCCAAAAGCTCTGACAAAGTTAGGAAAACTTTCAAGATATTGCTGCGGCGAAGGATACATCCAACGCACTACAGGATCTGCACTAAAGGCAAGCACAATTGAATTAACTATTTGCTCTAAATCGTCTTCTGTTGCCTTCTGAATTGCTATAGACGAGTTCACCATATTTTAAGAAACCTTGGCACTTATGAAGTTTTGTCAATCAAATCGTTACAATTACAGAATAAGTAACTCAAACCACCAAGAGCTATTTAAATCTTGCGCAGATATTAAAATCTTGCTGCGAGTTATAAATAAGGCTTCGTTTATCTATGGTAAGCTCATCACAGAAACCACTTGTGGAAATCTCGAATTTAGAAGATAGACAAATCCAATCACCGATAGTTTCCAGCCAAGATTTAGGTTGGGAATCTATTGTTGTTGAAGAATTTAAGCAACCACCAGGGTCAGTCGAATCTGGAACACATGAAGAACATACGATTTGTTTGTGTTTAGCAACTCGACCGAATCGCATTTGGCAAACTTTGGGCGATCACACTTACGTGGGACTCTATACTAAAGGCGATCTGACGATTGCACCTGCTCAAGTCCATTGTTCTTATCGCACTTATAATGAAGATATATATTTACAAATGAGAATTGCTCCTCAGTTTCTAGAACAAATTGCTACCGAAGTCATTAATTCTGACCCCGATCGCCTGGAATTAGTTACAGAGTTTTGTGTCCGTAACGATAAAATAGAGCAGTTGGCAATGATGTTGAGAGCCGAACTGCATCAAGGTAATAGTGGAATCGGACAGCTTTATGTTGAGTCTTTAGCTAATGTACTGGTGGTAAATTTACTGCGAGATTATTCTGGAACTAAACCCAGTATCAAAACTTATGAAGGTGGCTTAAGCGATCGCGCCTTATTAAAAGTAACTGATTACATCAACGATCGCTTGACTCAATCAATCAAGATTAAAGACTTAGCAAAATTTCTAGGCATCAGCCAGTTTCATTTCAGTAGGCTGTTTAAACAATCGACAGGAAGATCTCCCCACCAGTATGTAATGCAGCAAAGAATCGAACTCGCTAAAAAGTTATTAAAAAAAGCAGATCTACCGATTGCAGATGTGGCTTTAGACTCTGGTTTCAATAGTCAGAGTCATTTAGGAAAATACTTTCGCGCCATGACAGGAATGACACCCAGAGCATATCGTCAAGATCGTCTTGGCAGATAAGCTATTTTACTTTATGCGATTGGCTTTGCCACCTCGCTCCGCGAGATCGCCTACAGCATCCGTAGATGCTACCAGCTCATAATTGAAGTTGAATTTAACCAGATAAAACTAAAAGTATAGTTCTATTCCTAATGACATCTTCGGGGCACATCAGGGGTCTAGCTATTTTTTCTGGAGGTTCGGGTTTTTTTCTTCGTTTAGGAGGTTGAATTAGATCTATAGCAATCAGTTTCTCTGGGGGAAAGATTTCGCTGAGGATAAACTCATCTTGAGATATTAAATCCCAAATATCTGCCAAGCGACGGAACTTTCTCGCCTTATCTCCCATCCTCAAGAGCCACCCACCAACAGTTCGCTGTACGTCCATACAAGCATTATGGGCTAGTCTAAGGACTCTTTTTAAACTCCAGCGCATGACAGGAGAGATATCTTTTGCACGACGAATCACTTGTTTTGCTTGGTCTAGGTCTTTCTTGAGTATTTCGTTTTTTCGTTCGAGTTCTCTATATCTTCGAGCGATAAGCTGGTTTTCTGCTTCAAGAAGGGCTTTTTCTTGCTTGAGTATTACTATTTCTCGTTCTAGTTCTGATATCGGTTTTACTGGTTTGTCCTTTGCATCGCTGAAAGGTATTTCTAAATCTGATTCGTAGTTATGGCTTGCTTCTTGTAGGGAATGTTGGTTATCGCTCGATTCAACGATGGTGATGTGTTTGATGTTGACGGCTTCATAACCCCCGCAATTTAATTGTACCGTCCACTTAGGAGGGTATGTGCGTTCGATGGGATGTATTAGTGTTCCCGTGTAGGTTTTATCGTTGTACAGGTATACTTTATCTCCTTGGGAGAGTGAAGATTGTTTGTTTCTCGATCGCTTTTGGGGGTTAAATGTTATATTTAAAGTCATAATTTCCTATTTACTTAGGTAATCACGGGCGATCGCAGTAACAAATTCTTGGCGGAATTATGGCGATCGCCTCAATCAATTTTTCAAACAGCTATATGCTAATAATACTGCGTTAACGCGGTAAAAACAAAATATAAATTGTTCATTTACAAGAATTAATATATAAGAGAATAAAATCAATCAGTTTTACTACGGCTGTGGATAGTAGAGGGTAAATATGTCAGCAAACAAAGGATTTGAACAAGTATCTAAGTCACCTAGAAACAAAGGACAATTTACCTCTCCCAATGATGAACCTCTTGGAAAACCAATTGGAGTAAGACTTCCAGCTAGTTTAGAAGCTTGGATTACCGAAGAAGCAAAAAAACAGGGAATTAATAAGGGTAATTTGATTAGAAGATTGCTTGCGGAAACGAAATCCTATCGAAACCAACAATCTGCCTAAAATCAAATGCAACAGACTGATATAGCTTGATTAGCAATTCTGTTTGGCTCAAAAAAGCGATCGCACGAAGTCCACACTAGGTGATTATCGCGGTTTTATAGAGAGATGTAACAGTAAAAGCCAAGATAGTGATGGCAAGCAATCATTTGCTCTCAACACAGGTTTTATAACTTAGACTATAAATAAAATCAAACATTCTCATAACGAACTTTTTATTGTCAATCGAAAAGTCGTGTCACAATAAAGAAGAATCAAAAAAATTTAATAAAAGTTAAAAGAGGGGCTATGGTCGCAACACCAATCAAAACCCAACCAAGGTTAACTATTCAAACTGCCGTGATAACTCCCGATACCACAGCAATTCGTTCTCTAGATTGGGATCGCGATCGCTTTGATATTGAATTCGGTTTACAAAACGGCACAACATACAATTCTTATTTAATTCGTGGCGACAAAACTGCTCTAGTTGATACTTCCCACGCTAAATTTCGCCAGCTATATCTGGATACTTTAAAGGGTTTAATTGACCCTCAAGAGATTGATTACCTCATTATCAGTCACACCGAACCCGATCACAGTGGGTTAGTCAAAGATTTTTTGGAACTAGCACCTCAAGCGACGGTGGTTGCAGCTAAGATGGCAATCAAGTTTTTAGAAGATTTAGTCCACCAACCCTTCGAGAAACAAGTAATTAAAAATGGCGAGACAATTGATTTAGGTCAAGGTCATGTAATTGAGTTTGTTAATGCGCCTAATTTACACTGGCCCGACACTATTTTTAGCTATGATTATAAAACAGGTATTCTGTTTACTTGCGATGCTTTTGGAATGCACTACTGTTCCGATGCTATTTATGACGAAGACTTAAAGGCGATTGAAAAAGACTATCGTTTTTATTATGATTGTCTGATGGGTCCTAATGCTCGTTCGGTACTTTCGGCAATGAAGCGAATGGATAAGTTAGGGGAAATTAACACCGTTGCCAATGGACATGGCCCCCTATTGCGTCATAATCTCCAGGAATTATTAGATCGCTATCGTAACTGGAGTAAAGCTCAAACCAAAGCAGAGAAAAGTGTTGGTCTATTTTACATTTCTGACTATGGCTACAGCGATCGCCTAAGCCAAGCCGTTGCTAGAGGAATTACCAAAACTGGGGTAGAGGTAGAAATGGTTGATTTGCGATCGGCTGATAGTACCGAAGTCCACGAAATAGTCAATCGTTCTGTGGGGATTGTCTTGGGAATGCCTCCTCTAAATGGCAAAAACCAAGAAGATATTAACGCTAATGTGGGAACAGTCTTAGCCGCAGCCAAGGACAAGCAATTAATTGGGATGTTTGAATCTTATGGTGACGATGATGAACCGATCGATCCATTGTTAACTAAGTTCCGTGAGGCAGGTTTAAAACCCGCTTTTCCTGCAATTAAGATTAAGGATACGCCTACCGAAGCTGATTATCAGGTATGTGAAGAATCGGGAACAGATTTAGGACAATTTTTAACCCGTAAAGAACTGGTTAAGCATATGAAGTCCCTCGATACCGACTTAGATAAAGCGATCGGTCGTTTAAGTGGTGGGTTATATATCATTACTGCAACCAAAGGAGATGTTAGTAGTGCGATGTTGGCTTCTTGGGTATCTCAGGCTAGCTTTGAACCACCAGGATTAACTATTGCTGTAGCTAAAGATCGGGCGATCGAATCTTTAATGCAGGTAGGCGATCGCTTTGTGTTAAATATCCTCGAAGAAGGTAAATATCAAGCATTAATGAAACACTTCCTCAAACGATTTAAACCAGGTGCAGATCGCTTTGCAGGGGTAAAAACTCAAACTGCGACTAATGGTTCTCCTATTTTGACTGATGCTTTAGCATATTTAGAATGTGAAGTCTCTAGCCGTATGGAATGTAGCGATCACTGGATTGTTTATAGTAAGGTCGATTTAGGTCGAGTTTCTAATCCCGATGGTTTAACCGCAGTTCATCATCGTAAAGTAGGAAATCATTATTAAACTTTAGGCTTCCTTGCATAGGTAATTCGGTACAAATAAAATTAATTGACTCTATTTTGCCCTACCTACTTATTAGTTAGTTGTTAGTGTTAATATCTACAAATTTGAGAATAACTAACAACTAACTAACATCAATGTGATACATAAACAATTTTCGAGAAGATGGTTATGCAATTGCCATCTTACCATTTTACCTAATAATTAATCCCACTTTATTAAATATCAAATAATTAAATATCAAATAGTTCTATTAGATAGTAACGATAATCTTAGATAGTAGAAGAACTTTGCAATGTTCCTGTAAAAGTTTTAACTTTTGGTAAAGATGCACCTTCTTGTATAGAAGAGTTAACCATTAATTGCAATACTTCTTTGGCATTTTGTAATGCTTCTTCGTAGGTATCTCCATAAGTTTGACAAAGTTCTCCCCACTCTGGAAGAGTAACGATAAAACAATTATCTTTTTTAGACCATTGAATAACCATACTATAATTCAACATTTTTATTTTTCTCCATAATGTTCTGGATAAAGGGAAACATTGCTAGTCTCCAAGATAGCTTGAGTTTAAACTAAATTAAGTGTTATCCAATAACACAGTTTCTAGTGCTTAACATATAAATTTTAAATATCAATGGTATTTTTTAAAATGACTATTCAATCTTAAATAAAGATCTTCAGAACGTCACCTTCTAAAACTAATATGGCATCATATCGCAGTACGTTAATCGGTTAGGACAAGTTGATTAGATTGCTCGTAAGTAATAAGTAATGAGTAATAAGTAATGAGTGTCCTAATCTAAGTGCGTAGTACTCTAACAAGTTTGAATTGAGGGGTAAATCTTCTGACTCCGAACTCCGAACTCCGAATTTCGAACTTTTTTGAGCATCCATCATTTCAAAATTGGCAGACTAGTAGT
>JASJDX010000011.1 GCA_030064975.1 Pleurocapsa sp. MO_192.B19 | reverse complement strand
GTGAAATCACTGGGCGGTCAGCGTTTCGAGGAGACCTCGAAACTACGCCCACTCAAAATCTAGTAGAAGCTTATGAACCAAGCCAACTTGAAGGTGTATTAATCGATCCAATAGAGCGCATCGAGTTTAAATTAAACCAACCAGGATTGCAACAGCTAGACTTTTCTCTGCCGATGGTTGAATTACCCCAAACTGAGTTTGACGAAGCTACAACGCAAGCCTACTTAGAGCGTCAGAGTTATCGGCAATTTTTGCCTCAACCCCTTTCCCTAGAACAACTAAGCCAATTCCTCGGCTGTCTGCGGCAAATGAAATTCGCCGATTATCCCCTTCCGAAATATCTTTATCCGTCCGCTGGAAATCTCTATCCTGTACAGACGTACTTATTTATTAAACCAGATCGCGTCGAAGGCTTAGAAGGAGGCATTTACTATTACCATCCAGGTAATCACCGTTTGCTATTGGTTAATGGTTCGAGTCTTATAGATGATCGGATTTATGGTGCCAATCAACCCATTTTTGAACGCGCTGCTTTTTCCATATTTTTAATCGGGGAATTGAGCGCGATCGCTCCAATGTATGGCGAGTTGGCAAAAGATTTCTGTCTCCTAGAAGCAGGTCATATCGGACAGTTACTAATGAGTGGGGCCCCTAAACAAGAAATCGGACTCTGTCCCATCGGTTCGGTAGAATCTGCTCAAATACAGGACTTATTGAGACTCGAATCCACTCAAATTCTACTTTATAGTTTTGTGGGTGGGAAAATAAATTTGAGCCAAACTCAGGAATGGTTTAAGCCTCAAAATACCCAGAGTGAGCGCTCGCTAGTTATTGAGTTGCGGGAGTACTTGCAACAGAAGTTACCTCAGTATATGGTGCCGTCTAGTTTTATGCTTTTAGAATCCTTGCCCTTAACTGCTAATGGGAAAGTAAACCGTCAAGCTTTGCCTGCACCAGAGATAAAGACAATAGAGTTATCTAATGCATTTATAGCACCTCGAAATTCAGTTGAGGTATTATTAGCCACCACTTGGCAAGAAACTTTAAAGTTAGATCGAGTTGGAATTAATGACAACTTCTTTGAGTTAGGCGGACAATCATTTTTAGCATTACAAGTAATCTCCAAAATCAATCAAAAACTGAGTACAGATATATCCCTAAGTGTCCTTTTTCAACATCCAACGATAGCGAAACTAGCAGCTTTAATTGTCGAAGATAGGGATATTTTAGTTCAATCTAACTGTCTCGTTCCGATTCAGATTGAAGGAACTCAGCCACCCTTATTCTGTATCCATCCAGTGGGAGGGCAAGTGATGGCATACAAACATCTTGCGAACTGTTTGGGAAGCGATCGCCCGATATATGGACTGCAATCTCGCGCTATTAATGACCCTACTCAAGAGCATAGTAGTATTGAGGAGATGGCGAGCGAATACACCAAGGCTATTCTTCAAGAAAGACCTCAAGGGCCTTACTATCTCATGGGTTGGTCTATGGGGGGAGTTCTAGCGGTCAACATTGCCAAACAACTAGAACAACAGGAGCAACAAGTCGCTTTTGTAGGACTTGTCGATGCATTTTTAATTCCAGAGAAGACCCCCACTAAAAAGCGAGATCCATTTGTAGAATTAGCATCCATATTTGGCAGTGTGTTTGTTGAAGCTTTAATGGATTTAGATGAGATCGAACAGCAAGTATTGCGAGAGACACTCGTCAATTTATCGTCCAGCGATCGCTTAGAGAAAATGTTAACTTGGGGACAAAAAAGAAATATTCTTGCCAACGATATTTCCCTCGATGTCTTACAAAAACAATTAACTTTAACTGAGATACACGAAAAGCTCTTAGGCAATCATCGCGCGCCGAAAATTCAGACAAAACTCCATATTTGGTGGGCTTTAGACAGACTTGGATTAACACTATCTCATACCGACTGGGGAAAATATACCACAGGTGGCAGCTATACAAAAGCTTTAGCAGGCAACCACTTTAGCATTGTTAATCCCCCAAATGTGGAAATGCTGGCTCAAGATTTACAAGCCTGCTTGGGCATTGCATCATGATGGGATGGTGAAGGTTAAGCAAGGGGAGCGGAGGGGCAGAGGGGCAGAGGAGATAGTTTTCTACTTATTGCAGAATATCATCCCGCAACTGTGCAACGCTCCAGCTTGGAAATAGTGCAATCGTCTGGGACATAAAACAAACCAAAAAAACTAATTAAATTCAGTTTTAGTAATTGAACAGCAATGAGGATGCTTGAGAATAAATTAATGAAAGAATTTGATACTTTAGCCGATTTATCCCGCCTACAGGCTCAGGAATTTCCCCATGCTAAAGCCTTAATATTTAAAAATGAATTTCTCACCTATCAACAACTAGATCTCAATAGCGATCGCCTTGCTAATGCCTTACTAGCACAAGGAATCAAAGCGCAATCGCGAGTCGCTATCTTAGCGAAAGACTCCTCCAAAAGCTATGAGATTCTATTTGCTTGCGCTAAAATTAAGGCTGTTTTAGTCCCGATTAATTGGCGTTTAGCTGCTTCAGAAGTGAGTTATATCCTCAACGATGCCGAGGTAGAACTTCTTTTTGTTGGCTCGGAGTTTCACGATTTAGTTAAATCGATCGAAAGTGAGCTTACCAATATTAAAACCTTCATTACTTTAGAAAAAACTGCAGAAAATTGGCTCAATTATAGTCATTGGTCTCAAAAATATAGCGATGTTAGTCCCGAAATTGCGATCGAACCCAATGATGTCGCCGTGCAACTTTATACTAGCGGTACGACAGGAAGACCTAAAGGCGTTCAACTAGGACATTATAGTTTTTTTGCTGTTGCTAAAGAATGGACTCGACAAGGGCAAAATTGGCTGAATTGGCGGCAAACTGACAAAAGTTTGCTAGTTGTTCCTTTCTTTCATATTGGGGGGTTATGGTGGGCTATTCGAGGTTTGGTAGCCGGAGCAGAAAATATTTTACTTCCAGCTTTTAATTCGATTGAAGTGCTCGAAGTCATTGACAAATATCGCATCACTAAAGCAGCGATGGTGCCAGCAATGATTCAAGTTGTACTCTCAGAACCTCAATGCCAAGAAACCGATTTTTCATCTTTAGAATATGTCCTCTATGGTGGTTCGCCAATTGCCGAATCGTTGTTGAGAGAAGCAATGAAAACTTTCTCTTGCGATTTTGTGCAAATTTATGGCATGACTGAAACGGGAAATTGTGCTGTATGTTTACCAGAAGAAGCTCATACTTCTAGCAATAGTAATTTATTGAAATCTGCGGGTAAGCCTTTTCCTGGGGTATCAGTCGCGGTTGTAGATAGCGAGGTAAATAAACTTACTCCCTTTCAAATTGGGGAAATTTGGCTTAAGTCTCCCGCCAATATGATCGGCTATTGGAAATTACCTGAAGCAACAGCTAAAACCCTAACAGATGGCTGGATTCACACGGGCGATGCTGGCTATGTGGATGATGAAGGCTACATCTATATCTGCGATCGCCTTAAAGATATGATCTGCTACGCTGGCGAGAATGTCTATCCCGCAGAGATTGAAAATATTTTGTACGAACATCCCGCTATTGCAGAGGTGGGAATTATTGGTGTTCCCGATGAAGATTTTGGAGAATCGATCAAAGCGATCGTAGTTTTAAAACCCGACAGGTCGGCAAAGGCACTAGAAATTATTAACTTTGTGCGGGGTAAACTTGCCGACTTTAAATTACCCCGAAGTGTTGAGTTTGTGCAATCCTTACCCAGAACGCCAAGTGGAAAAATACAAAAAGGCAAACTGCGAGAAAAATACTGGCAAGGCTATCAACGCAAGGTCAATTAACAGCTGACTTTGTGAGTTCGGAGTACTCGCTACGCGAGACGCTACGCTACGGAGTTCGGAGTTCGTAATTCGGAGTTATGATTTTTTTCTCGAACTATGCGAGATAAACAAGGAAAGAATGAGCCATTCATCCCAAATCCGATTCTCATACCCCCTTTATCTTTCTAGTCTGTGTAGGCAGATTTTGTATATATTGTGCTGTTTTTAACCTGTAAGTTATAAGTGGGTTTTGACAACAGGATTTGGTATCAGACACATAAAAACTTATAAATTGTGATAAATTTCTGAGTTTTTAGCCTTGTCGAACTCTTAGGAAACAAATTGTTTCTCTCAGACATAACGAATTAAATTCGTTGGACGCTCACGTTAAGACAGTCTCTAAGAGGCGGTTTGTTCATAATTCCTCTGCAATTAATCTAAAATTTCTCTATGGCAAGATCCAATCCTTCGGGAGATAAGCAAGAAGCTTTTTGGCAACCGCTAAGAGTTCGTAGCTTTCTATTTTTATTTATTGGGGAAAATATTTCTCTTCTGGGTAACCAATTTTATTTAGTAGCATTACCGTGGTTGACACTACAGTTAACGAATTCTGGAGTTAGCTTAGGTACAGTCTTAATGGCAGCAGCAATTCCCCGTGCTACTTTATTGTTATTGGGGGGTATTGTAAGCGATCGCCTGAAACCCCGCTTGGTAATGATAACTTCTAATGCTTTACGCGCTGTAGTTGCTATTTTACTAACAGTAATTGTCGCACTTCAGGCGATACAACTATGGCATCTTTATGTATTTTCAGTTTGTTTTGGCATTGTAGATGGCTTTTTCATCCCAGCCTCAAAAGCGATCGTACCGAGCCTTGTTAAAAAAGAGTTGTTAGTAGCAAGTAACACCTTGATTCAAGGAACGAATCAGCTAATTTTAACTCTCGGTCCAGTTGTTGGGGGATTACTAATCGCTACTATTAGTATTGAAAGTGCATTTGCCATTGATGCAGTAACTTTTATATTTACTACGATCCTTCTGTTGTTTGTCAAAGGTTCTATCGATGGGAATATAGAAACACTACAAACCGTTGATGATTTAAATTCAAAGAATTCAAATTTAAGCAGCAAAATTTGGAATTTAATGGCTGGCATTCGTGAGGGAATCAATTATGGATGGCACAACTTAGCCCTGAGAACAGTTTTACTAGTCGTTATGGTATACAATCTAGTTTTTATCGGTCCTTTGCAAATTGGTGTTACATCCCTAGCTCATAGTCGCTTTTCTGGCGGTGCAGTTGCTTTGGGGATAATGAATTCTGCTTGGGGTGGTGGTGGCTTATTAGGAGCATTAGCACCATCATTATTCCGAAATATTCCCAGACTTGGAATATTGATGTTAATTCTGGGAACGATACAAGGCACGAGTTTAATGTTTCTTGGTTTTGTCCCAAATGTAGCCTTAGCTAGTCTAACAATCGTCGTATTAGGATTCTGTAGCGGCTTTTTTATTGTGACGGAAATAACTTGGATTCAAAAGCGAACCCCACCTGCAATACTGGGAAGAGTTATCAGTTTGAGAATGCTTTCTTCGTTTGGGATTGCACCTTTTTCTTTTGCTTTAGCAGGCTTGCTAGTTGATTTCAATCTGACGATTCTTTTCAGCCTTACAAGCTGTATCATTCTGATTTTGATGGCATGGTTAGCAGCTAATCCATCTGTGCGGGCGATCAAATGACACGGTATTTCTTTATCGGGCTTCGCCCTTGAAGGCGCAAAGGCTTTAGCCGCATGCAGTTGTAAGGCAGATGGCACAAAGGCGCGGCCGTTCGCTGCATGTAGGTTTGATACCATTTCTCAAAAGTAACGAGAGACTTAGTAAAAGCAAAGAAGTCAGAAGTCAGAAGTCAGAAGAAACAAAAATTTGAGATTTTTTTCCTAATAAGAAATAATTCTCTATTTATAAAGTAAATGTGCGCTTAGATCTCTTTCTGTTTAGAAGCTAGAAGTATCCAAGCGCACCAATAAATGACAGAGCAATCTATCGAGAATAGTTAAAAATATTAAAAATAATAGTTAAGCAACAGTTGCTAGCTCATTTGTTACTAACTGTTTCTCCCCTATTGGAGTACTGCTGTAATATAATTGATACCAGTTAACGAATTTTTCTATTCCCTGGGCAATTGAAGTAGTTGGTTTAAACCCAACATCTGCCATCAACTCATCCACATCTGCATAGGTAGAAACTACATCTCCTGGTTGCATAGGCAAGAGATTTTTCTGGGCTGATTTACCCATTGTTATTTCAATAGTGTCAATAAATTGATTCAACTCTACTGGATTGTTATTACCAAGATTATAAATTTTATAAGGAGGTTGATTTAATGAACCTTGGGGGTTCTTAGCGATAATTCTGGTCACTCCTTCGATGACATCATCAATATAGGTAAAGTCACGCTTCATCTTGCCAAAATTATAGACATCAATGGGTCTACCTTCGTCGATCGCTCGAACAAATTTGAAATAAGCCATATCTGGTCGTCCCCAAGGGCCATATACTGTAAAGAAACGCAAGCCAGTAATCGGCATTTGATATAGATGACTGTAAGCATGAGCCATTAGTTCATTGGCTTTTTTGGTAGCTGCATACAGAGAAACTGGACGATCTACGTTATCGCTAACAGCAAAAGGAACTTTGGTATTAGCACCATAAACGGAACTGGAAGAGGCAAAAACTAAATGTTTAATTTGACCATGACGACAACCTTCTAAAATATTGGTAAAGCCGACCAAGTTACTATCAACATAGGCATGAGGATTTTGCAGAGAATAACGAACTCCAGCCTGTGCAGCTAGATGAACAACACAATCAAAGTTATGTTCTTGAAATAGTTCGGTAACCAATAGGCGATCGCTGATATCTAAATAATTAAACGTAAATTTGCTGTAGGGTAACAATTGCTCTAGGCGAGCTTTTTTGAGACTGACATCATAGTAACTGTTGAGATTATCAATCCCATAAACTTGATTTCCTTCTGCTAATAATCTTGTTGCTAAATGGAAGCCAATAAAACCAGCTACACCAGTAATTAAAATTTTCATTTGTAATTTTCTTGGTAAGGTTAATGATTAGGAAATTTTGTAGGCAATAGGTAATACGGAACAGTAAAATTTATTAATGGTCGTAGCTTATGAAAAGTAAACTGATTACCAAATTACTGATTACTAATTAATAGTTTCGTTCTGCTCAATGAAAGTGATATGAAACTTATGTGAGAGATTTTTCATTTGCGATTTTTAAAACCGAAATTCAGTTCTCACTGTTCCTACCCAGAGAGTATTACCATCGTCGGTGTCAGGATTGATAATGGTAAACACTCCAGGAGTAATTTCGATCTGCTTGTTGATTTCAATACGGTATAAAGCTTCGATGTGGAAGGATGTTTCTTCGGCAATTAAACTACTATCATCGTGATTGGCGATCGCAGGAGGAACACCAATAATAATTCCTCCCAGATTATTTTCTGCGCCTAAATCGGGGAAAGCAAAGGTTAAAGCACCATTGAGAATAGTTGCATCAGCATTACCTCCCTGTTGTTGTTCGGCGTAGGTATAACCAAACCACCCTCCCACCTCAAAACCAGAACTAACTTCCCAGTTGACTTGTAAACCCAAATTATCAGCAGTAGTAGCATTGTCCCCAAAGGGTTGGTTAGACTCTTCTAGTCCCGTAGATCCCATCAAATTAACATCATCGGTACGTTGATAAGTGTGGGTATAAGTTAAAGCAAAAGCTAATTCGT
Source organism: Pleurocapsa sp. MO_192.B19 (assembly GCA_030064975.1). Classification (GTDB taxonomy): domain Bacteria; phylum Cyanobacteriota; class Cyanobacteriia; order Cyanobacteriales; family Xenococcaceae; genus Waterburya. The sequence continues at coordinate 17,143 of JASJDX010000011.1, read as the reverse complement.
CTTCTGGTTCAATTACCAATTGAGCGATCGCACTGGCAGAACTATCAAATAAACCTCTACCATTTTCAGGGTTGGCGACATCTTCATTATTAATTAGATAACCAGCATTGGCTGAAATTTGTTCGCTAAATTCTTGTTTGATGCCGATTCCTGCACCTCCAGAACCACGTAAAGTAGCGGGATTTCTTCTGGCAAAACGTGATAATGCACCACTACCACTACTAGAAAAAGGATTTAAAACTTCTCCAATATCATTAAGACCAACTCCTGTCGTACCGAGGACTATCTCGGTGCGATCGAGAGAAAAAGTATAAGACAATTCAGCAACTTCAATTTGATTTTCGGTACTACCATCAACGCTCAAACGGCTTAATAATGTATCTGTCACATCATCTAAGCGTCCAATATCTCTACTTTCTAAGCGAATTTTAAGTAGATCTCGACCATCAAAACTAGTATCAAAATCTAATCTAGTTCGATAACCAGAAAAAGTTTGGCTATTGTCTTCTTCTTGTCCAAAACTATCCGCTACGAAGAATAAAACTTGACCAATAAGTTTAGTTGTCGTGGAAAATTGCTCGGATTGTAGTTGAGTTAGATTAATTTCAATTTCATCTACTTTATTTCTTAATTGAGCTAATTCTGGAATAAAATCTTGTTTTAGTCTGCGCCAAATACTTAAGTCTTGTGGAGTGATTATATTTTCCAGCTGTTGAAAACAGTTATTTAACCCGACAGCAAATTCATAACGAGTAAGAGGGCGATTATTATTATTATTTTGAAATTCTGTTGTGCAATTATAACGTTGAGCTAAAGATTTTAGAGCTAGATATTCCCAATCAGTAGTTTGAATTCTTTTTAGTTGAGATACAGAGGTGATTGACTCTAAATCGTTAGCTAAAGTGATAGGAGAAGCCAAAAAAGATGTAATTGCAATAGTTCCTAAGTTCATAATTACACCAAAAAGTTTTTTCATTAACTAATATAAAAATTCAAAAATATTTCCAATACAAATTATAGATGAATTGGTTATCATCGCAATTATATATAATTAATTTATTATTTAAATTACTTTTAGATAATTAGATATTTTTTCAGAAAAAATCAAACTAAAAGCTTACTTTTAGTCAAAAAAAATCTTGCTTATTAAACTTAAGTACTGACTATCTTAAAACTCTAGCAATCAATAAGAGCGAATAATTTCCCGAACAAAATTAGGTAAGGCACTATTAAATTCCTGTTTATATTTTGGTTCCAAACTAGCAATAATATGCTGATAGGTAATAGCATGATGCAAAGCACACAAAGGCTTGGCTATTTTCCAAGCTTCAAGTAAACGTTCTTTTGATTCATAATGTATCCATTGACTTAGATATGCATCTTGTAGACGCTTTTTAGATTTCCACTTCCATAAACCTTTTAAGCTACCAAAAAACGATTGATGATTGCTTTCGAGAAACAACTCAAACAGATCGAAAAATGGATGAGATACACAACTATCCGTCCAATCAAAAAAAAGATAATTATCCTTACGTAACGCAACATTATTTAAATGCAGATCCCCATGTACCAATGTCTCTGGTATTTTATAACTAGCTAGTTGTGAGCATAAGTTTTTGAGTTTTGGAACTAGAATATGTAGTTGCTCGATTTCTGCTGTTGATAATTTAGATAAGGCATCCTCGTCATTCACCAAAGGATCGATTTGAGATTGTAAGATATCCAAACGTCGATCCAAACATCCTACAGCTAATAGGCGCTCGCGCTGTTCGATTGACTGAATCTGAATTTGAGCTAATAAACGATAAATATCTTGCTGCACTTTTAGAGATACATTGCCACCAATCGGTTCGCCGAAATCTTCTAATAGCATCCAGTGACGCTGGCGATCGATACTAATTACAGTCGGCATATGCCTGGGAAATAAATTGGCTAATTCTACGGTAACTACTGGTTCAGCGCAAAAAAGAGGTAAGGTAGAAGCCTGCTTAAAATATATGTTTCCTGCTGTAGTTTTAACCTTTAAAACACAAGATATTGACCAACTTTTAACATACTCTACAGGAGCAAGTTGTTGATACTCTAATTTTTCTAACTCTTCCTCAATCCAGGCTGAAGCCTCACTAAACCAACCAGGTTGCGCCCAAGGTGGGCGAAGTTTGGGAATATTACTACTTTCAAGCTCAATTAAATATTCTTCAATTAGTGATTTCTGTTCTGGACAAGTAAAAGATAGACTGTTCAAAGTTTTGCGATCGCACCAAGTCCCAACATTTGTTTCGTCAGTGGGATTATGTTGCTCCAACAGATATATACCTTGGATTTTACGTTGTTGGCGATCGACTTGATAACTAGCATAATTTAAAATATTTACTGGAATACTAAGTTCTTGCTCCATCGCATCTTTAATGGCTTTAAAATTACTGGGCCATATTCTTTTAGTAATCTCAATGCGAGGTAGATAATAATTATCATTGCTCGATCGTATTAATACCTTAGCTTCAGTGGGATGGAGTAACAAGGCATAGAAATAGGATTTCCAAGACTTAAACAGCATCATATTCTTGAAAAAGAAAAGATATTTTTAGTGACAACATCAGTTATAAGTCATAAAATAAAATCTATGCAATTTTTGCTCAAGATTATATAAGTTTAATTGCCAAAACTTAATACCATCAATAAAGAAGTTACTCTCTACCAAGTATAAGAAAAAAAATCAAGAACTATAACTAAATTGCTGATTGATTGGCAAAATACCTTGTAAAATAGATTGCTGATTAGCTTGAGGATAATGAATAACACTCAGATAATTTGTAGTATCTAAAAGAATAGGAAGTCCTAAAGTTTTTTGTAAAATTTGACAGATAATATTTTCTGACACAATAATTAAACCAGTAACCAAATTTGCTTGCTCGGAAATATAGTTGGGCTTTTGTTGAGGGGAAAATGTCTGTTGCCAGCTTTCAACAAAGTGGTTTTGATCTATTTGTAAATGTATTGATTTGTTACTAATTTTCAAAAAATTAAGAGCTAAAGATTTTGATTGTCGAAAATTATCGGTCACAATCAAATCAATTAGGTTTTGGCGAATCAATCTTGGCAAACATGAAGAGGGTAACAAGTTTTCTGCAACTGTATTAGATAATAATAGCCATCGCCAGCCTCTTTTCCCTGCTTTGAGTTTAGGTAAGTTTTCTCCTAAATGGTCAGTAATATTTAAATAGGTTAATATGCCATGATTACTAGATGTCAAAGGAAATTCTAAGCAACTAATTCCGCAATTAGACTGTTGTATGCTGTGATAATTTTCTGGATTTAAAGCAACTGCTGTACTAATTAAGGCACGATTTGTACCACCGTGGGCAATAATTAAAATAGTTTTGCCACGATGTTGATTAAGAACTTCTTGCCAAAATTGTCGTGCTTGTTGAAATAATTCTAAAACAGGAAAAAAAGTACCATTGCGAGTAAAAAGATGTGGTGTTGATTGCCAACAAAGATAAGCTTCGGGAAATTTTTCTTTGACCTCTTGATAAGATAAACCCTGCCAATCTGACATATTAATTTCAGTTAATTTAGGTGCGATTAATACAGGGGGTACATTATTAGTTGTTTGCTTTAAAGCATCAATAATTGCTTGAGTAGTTTGTTGAACCCTAATCAGAGGACTACTATAAATTGCATCAAAGGTAAATTTTTGTAGTGCTAATCCCGTTTGATAAGCAGCTTCATGTCCTCTCTGGGTCAAAATTGATTCATTGCTACAGCCTTGATATCTACCCTGTTCATTGTAGGTAGTGCGGGCATGACGGACAAGGATTACTTTGGTGGTTGTTTGAATAGAGGATGTAGTAGAAAAAACATTATTCATATTTGATTTTGATTACTGATTAACGGTATTGAACTGTTTGTTGTAGTCGGTAGAGAGTTGCATAATGTTTTCCTCTATTTATTAATTGTTGATGTGTTCCTTGTTCTAAAATTTTTCCGCCTTCGAGATAAAAAATTTGATCGGCATTTTTGGCGGTTCTTAAATCGTGAGTAATTAAAAAGGTAGTTGATACTTTAGTTAGACGATCCAAAGCATCGGTGACAATGCGTTCGCTATGGTTATCCAATCCGACTGTGGGTTCATCAAGAATCACAATTGGGGCTTTTCTGATCGCTGCACGAGCGATCGCAATACGTTGTCTTTGTCCTCCAGAGAGAGTAGCACCTCTTTCTCCCACCACGGTATCGTAGCCTTCTGGTAGTCCCATAATGAAGTCGTGGGCGCTAGCTAAACGGGCAGCAGCTTCTATTTCTTTGTTAGTGGCTTCGATACAACCATAAGCAATGTTATCTCTGATGCTAGCGGCAAAAAGAATACTATCTTGCAGAACAATACTGACTTGTTTTCTCAGAGAATCAAGGGTGTATTCCCTCACATCTTGTCCATCAATCAAAATCTGACCTTCTTGAGGATCATAGAGACGCAACATTAAACTAACCAGAGTGGATTTACCTCCGCCAGAAGCACCGACTAAAGCAACTTTTTGTCCAGGTAAAACCGTCAAACAAAGATTATTGAGAGTATTAGCTTGATTTTTATAGGCAAAACTAACGTTACGAAACTCGACTATGCCGCGAAAAGGATGAGCAGGATATGACCATCTAGAATCTCTAACTTCAGGTACAATTTCTAGTAGATCGACAATTCTTTCTCCTGAGGCGATCGCTTTAGCAATTTGCCCCATATATTTTGCCAGTTGGCGCATGGGTTTAAACGCTACTTTGAGATAAGTGATAAATACTAATAAATCCCCAGGAGTTATTGCCCCCTGTATTACCAGTTGTACACCTCGCCAGAGAACAAAAGCGGTTGCTATAGCTACTAATATCTCTACAGTTCGTTCTTGTCCTGCCTTTAATTTCTGAGTTTGCGCACTTTCATTAAGGCTTTTTTGGTTTTGTTTGGCAAAGGTTTTGGATAGTCTAGACTGGAGAGATAAAGCTTGCACTACTTTAATCGCACCTATAGCTTCGGCTGCGTTAGCTGCCATTACCCCTTCCCTTTTACGTTGTTTTTTAGCAACTTGATGAATACGTTTACTCATGGTTGCGGTAGTAATTAAAAATAGGGGAAAAATAAGTATAGCGATCAGGGCTAATTGTAAATTGAGCCACATCATTACTACCAACATCCCTGTCATGGTTAAGACATTAGTAAGCAACGGTAAAGCTGCAACTACACTTACTTCTCTGAGTCTTTCAATGTCGTAAGTAACGCGAGTGATTAAATCTCCTGTTTTGGCTTGGTTATGAAAAGAGAGAGAAAGGCTTTGGAGATGAGAGTACAAATTAGCCCGTATTTCACTCATAACTTTGGTAGCAGCTACCGCCATCCCCGCCGTACTAACATAAGCCATTGTGCCTCGTAACAGGGCAATAATGACTAAAGCAATGACCAAGAAAGTTAATAGGGTAATGACATTAAAGTTATCTAATAAAGGAATTTGTAAACTTTCTACTTGAAATTCTTTAAAGATAATCTCATCAAAAATGAATTTGAGAGGCCAAGGTTCGAGAATACGAAACCCAGTTTCTGCTAATAATGCCAGGAAGGAAATAGTAATTAATCCTCCCTGTTGGCGAATTTGCGGCCAAAAATGCTTAAGGATGCGTTTGATACCCGAAACTCCTTGCTGTAAATTCTGGGGACGCTTCTTTTTCTTCATGTTTAATTCTTTATTGTCACTTTTTCAGGGGTATAGCGATTGCTAATATAATGATTCAATTTTCTTTCGCCTGAGACTAACCATTTTTCCAGCCAATTATAATAGCCACCCAGAGACATTTGACGCACTAGAGGGCGTAAGAAAGCTTTATGGCGACGTTGTCCTAAACGTCTATAACGTTTTTTGAAATATTTATCTTTCTTGACTAAACTCCACTTCTGCATGAAATGTTCTAAACTAGCTACTTCCCAAGCATCACTCCAGCGCAACATAAAGTAGGACAGATCTGACAACTCAAACCCAGAATCATTTACATAAGTAACTACAGAGTCAGTTTCACAGTAAATTTTGCCTCCTGCATTAGTAACAGTCATAGAGAAATCGATGTGTTCTCTGGTATTGAGTAATTTTTCATCTAGTAAACCAATTTGGTTAAAAATATCAGTGCGGACTAACATACAATGAAACTCAGCAAATTCGCATTGTCGGCGTTGAAGTTGGTCTTGGACATCACCAACAAGACGATTAACGAAATAATGTTTTTCGTGAACTTTGCGCCTCATTTTGTCATTTTTGACTTCTAAAACTATCCGCGCTTCTCCTCCTGCTAAATGAATTTTGGAATGTAATCTTTTGCCAATACAAACCAGGGGACAAACTACATCTGCGTCGGTTTCTTCAGCACATTGCATTAGTTTTTCCAGCCAACCTGGGGCGACATGAATATCGTTATCAACAAAAACTAAGTATTTAGTTTTAACGTGCTGTAAGCCAATATTTCTAGCTTGGTTAGGAGAAAGATACTCTTCAGTTCTAATTAGCTTAAATTGTTTTTGTTCTGCTTTCTCTTCGAGATATGTTTGAATTTTTTCGGGAGAATTACCATCAACATAAACTAGAGAGAATGGATGATTAGTGCATTGATAAATGCTTTCTAAAGATTGACGGCTATAGCTAAAGCGTTCTCTGGGTACTACTACTAAAGTTACTTCTGATTTATTCATTGGTCTAATTTGTTTGTACTTTAGAATGGGTTGAAAATAGGAGGCGCCAAGGCGATTCGTTTTGCCGCATGCAGACAGAGGAGAAGATCTATTACTGCTGACTTTTAGACTGCAAAAATTTCCACTTCGGGGTGAGTAGATACTGATAAAACGTGATTATAAACTTTTGCCCAATTATTTTGTTCGATCGCCGGATTTAATTCTTGTAAAACTTTTTGTTTAGCTGATTTACCAAAAGCTTGTCTTAGCAAAGGACGATTAATAAATTTGGCGATCGCAATTGTTAATTCTTCACTGGAATAGGGATTAACTAGGAAACCATTCATCCCATCTTCAATAATCTCTCCAATCGCATCAACATTAGTTCCTACGATTGCTTTTTCTGCTAACATGGCTTCTAATAAAGCATTAGGACAACCATCATTAAGAGAAGGAATAGTAAAGATATCTATATAAGGTAAATATGCCAAGGCTTCATCACGACTAATTTTTCCCGTGATCACAATTTTGTCTTGCAAGCCACTATTAGCTAATTCTTGCTCCCAATATTCTCTTTCTTTGGCAACAAATTCTCCGACAAATAAGAGGGTGAATTCTGTTTTTAAACTCTGACAAGCATCTAATAAGTATTCAATGCCTTTTTTATCACGGAAATTGCCTACAGATCCGATAACTTTACCCCGCAATTTATTGACTAAAGATGGTGTTGGTAAATTGTCAAAATCTACAGGGGCAATAGAATTTAAGAAAGCAGAAGATTTGTAAGTAATTGCAGGAGTAAATAGTTTGGCGCGGTGCATCAAATCTCGACTAACAAAAGTAGTCCAAGAAGAGTTTTCTAAAGTCCAAGCAATTTGTTTTTGCTGCTGACAATCAAAAATATGTTTGTGTAAATCTGCACCACGAACACTATTAATAGCTGGTAGACCATTTTCTTTAGCTAACATAGTAGTTAAGAAACCAGTTTCGTTAATAAAGAAAGCATGAACTACATCAAATTGATATTGCTTATGGAGAGTAGTTAGCTGTCCATATATATCCATTAAATAGTCTTGATCGCGGGCAACGGTAGAACGGATAGCAGGATATAAACGATGGACGATAATGCCATCTTGTTCACTAGTTTGACACTGAGAACGTCGAAATTCTCCAGCTTTAGCTAACTTTCTTTCTTTACGAAATACCGAACGAAAAACTGCTACGTGAACTTGATAACCTAAATCTTGTAGTAATAAAGAGATGCGTTTGGCAGATACTCCTACACCACCGACATCAGGGGGAAATTCTTGAGCAGTCAAACAAATTGTTTTAGTGATTTTCATTATTCTATAATTTAGGTAATAGAGAATCGTTAATTGTCGATTATTAATTTTTAGAAAAAAACCCTGGGGTTATTCAAAAAACTGTGAATGTTTTATTGTTATTAATTATTGGTCTTAGTAGTTTTGCAATCCTCAATGAATCATTTGTGAAGTTTTGATGAGAGGAATCTCATGAAAGTACCATTCTCAACAAGTAGAGATTATTAAGAATAAAAATTAGAATTAAATTAATCTAATAACAATTCTCAGACTCATGAGGTACGCTCAATCAACCATCAACAATTAACAATCAACAAAAACCAAGATATAGACTGTACCTCATAGATATGAGAATCGCTATATCTCCTTTTGTTAATAGAGAAAGCGCTTGATTGTTAATGAATTACACTGCCACTAAAGATTTAGTAGTTAACTGACGTAAACAGTTGGCGGTATTATGAACACCATCTAAATTAAGATTCAATGCAGTAGGCTGTTGTTGTAGATAATCGATAATGTTTTGAGCAAACTTTTCTGGCTGTAGATCTTGGCTATCAATCATTTTTACTCTGCCAAGATTGTCTAATTTTTGCACACGAGTTTCTTGTTCTTTATCGTTATTTCCTTGAAATGCCATCATCATCGCTTTGACACCAGTACTTAAAATATTCATAGTGGTGTTGTAGCCAGACATTCCAATAGATAAGTCTGCCTGTTGCATATAATCAAGCAAATTAGAAGTGTAGCGTTCAACAGTGATATTATCGCGATCGCTGGTTATATTTTGCAGCTTCTGAAATACTGTATCAGGACAAAATGGCCCAGTAAATACTTGAATTTGATGAGGAATCTTGTTTTTTAATAGAGGTGCAGTTTCCGCCACACATTCTAATAAATCGTGTCCAAATCTTCCCCCGCCAACACTAACTAAAATTAATGGCTTTCTTGGTAAGTTAATTTCTGCCAATGTCTTTAATTTTGGTACTGGTTGAACCACATAACCTGTGTAATGTACTGGACAATTTAAATCATTAACACGAGAAAAACTAAGATTAAGCTTAACAAAATTAGGATCGCCATGAATTAATAGCATATCAAAATACTTATTAATCAAACGACAAACCTTCTCCTCATGACGTTGTTGATTTTGTTTAGTTACTACAATATCTCGAACACTAGAAACAATCTTTGTTCCCATAGACTTTGCTTTTTCCACTAAAGGAATCAATTCAAAAGAAAACGGTCTTCTACCAAAAGGAAATAACTCGATAATTAAAATATCTGGTTTAAAGCGATCGCAAACATTTAATAATATTTCTGTTCTAGTTTTTTCTACTTCTGCCATTGTCAGGCGATCGTCTACTGGCTTAAGTTCTTGAAACTCAGTATCGGTTTTTACCGCAGGAATATTAATAACTTCAATTCCTTGAGGAAACTCAAATTCTTTAATTACCTGTCCACCATTAATAAAACAAACCTGAAAATCGGGAATCAATCCTCGAACTATTTCGATACTGCGAATTAGATGACCCATGCCAAGAATATGTTGGCAATAAAACATAACCTTTTTCATTAATTTCTCCAGTTAAGTAATAAATTATTTAAGCAGACTTGAGAGTAACAGCTTCATCCTGATTAATATAAAAAGACTTGAATAATAGCATGGCTAGATAATCAGCAACTTGAGTCAGTCCACTAAAATCTAAATTAGTAACAGAAGTAGAATTATTAACTCTATCAAAACTACTGAATAAAGTTTCTATCAATAAATCAGGATTAAGTTGCTCGGGATGAATCATCTTAATTAATCCTACCTTTGCCATACTTTGAGCGCGAATTAATTGTTCTCTCCCTGGTTTAATGCGAGGAACAACGAGCGCTCGTTTACCTTCTTGCAACACTTCAGTAATAGTATTGTATCCACACATACAAATCACCGTGTCTGCTGTATTGACATAGCTCATCAAATCATCGGTAAACTCTAAAACTGTAACGTGAGGATATTTTGCAGCTTCTTGATAAATTTTTTGTTGCTGTTGGTGTGGCATTTGGGAGCCACAAAAAATTAAACTACGGATTTTTTTAGTTGAAAAAAGTTTGTTTTGTTGTGCTAATCCAGTCAGATAATTATTAATTAAGTTGTAGCCATCTTCCCCACCACCAGGTGTGACTAAAACTAACTTTTCTTCTGGTTGAATTCCTAATTCCTGACGAATTGTACGGCGATTCTTCAATCCAGACTCTTTACGAATATAACCGCAAAAACGGATTTTTGAGACAATTTCCTGACTAAATTGATATTGCTGACAAAGATCGAATATTTCTGGCATTCCTACCACTAATACGCGATCGTAAACTAACTCAACTATTTGTTGATAACCCTCTCGTTGCCATTCTTGAATTGTTTTTTCTGGAGTATCGAGAATATCTCGTAACAGCAAGACAAATTTGGTTGCTGGTAAATTAACCTTGAGGTAATCAATTGTCGAGTTTAATTCACCCTGAATTCCTGATGGTTTTTTATCAACTAAAATTAAATCTGGTTGATAGTTTTTAGCTGCTGCTAAAATTAATTCCGAACGAAGTTGAAGAATAGATTCAATATCTGCATTGAGATATTTAACTGCCATTTTTCCTGATTGACCACGATTAAGGCAAGGAAGTTTAATGTAGTCTAATCCTATTGGTAAACGAAAGCTTTGCAACATTGGCGAACCAGATATCAACAAGATTGAGAGATTAGGAATAGACTTGAGCAGATACTTGCAAATTGCCAACATTCTGCGAATATTACCCAGACCAAAAGTATCGTGGGAATAAACCATTATTCTTTTGTATTCGCCTGTGATAATAGATGAGGGATGGATACGAGCCATAATAATTGCGCTCTTGATCAGATTATTAAGTGTTGATTTCTGGGATTGATTTCTAGGAGGAAATCGATGTGAGTGTGTGAAATAACTTTTGTTTTTCGTTATCAATAGTTTCACCATTCTCAATGAATCGTATGTGAAACTTTGATGAGAAAACTTTCATCAGTAATCAACAATCAACTTTTGGTGTAGGGTGACACATTACAGCCGTTTTCAGTTGAATAGACGAGGACACGGGGCTTAAGGTTGCCTCAAGCCCGTGAGATGTCCGTTACGTTTCTAATTAGCTAGTTCGTAGCTTTTAGCTGTTAGCTATTTTAAAATTTGGTTATCGTGGTCTATTAATATGAAAAGCGCAGTAAATGAGATGATGACAAAATAGCCGTCGTTTATTGAAGATCTGGATTTAAAGAACAGTGACGCACATTTCGTCACTTTTTTATTTTGCCAAAGAATTACATTATGTATTTTTAAAACAAATTATTTTAATCTTAGCGATCTTGCAGCGATCGCAGAAGTGCGATTATGCTAGCGCGATCCATAGGGTTATTCAACAGTACGCACAATCTCATCATCGAATTAATTACTATAGATTCAAGGACTTGTTATTGTAATCTCTAATGATGCCAAAAAAGATTAATGAAACAGTCAATAGTTACCAGATTTAATCGATGGATAGCAGCCTGTATATTCAGTTTTATCTTGGTTTTACTTTGCTACGGCATCTCTCCTGTTCTTTCCCAATCATCTTCATCTCAAGTAGAAGTATTTGAATCAGCTTGGAATACTGTCGAAAAAAACTTTTTCGATCCCAACTTTAACGGCGTTGATTGGGAGGAAATGCGATCGCGGTATAAACCTAAAGCAGCACAAGCTAACTCAACTCAACAGCTAGCTAAAATTATTAACCAAATGCTTGGGGAGTTAAACACCTCCCACACTCACTTCTACACCCAAAATGAACCAGCATACTATCAAATCGCTGGAATTTTCCGTCAGTTTTTACTGAAAGATTTAAAACCATTTTTACCTAATGGCAAATTAGAATATACAGGCATCGGCATCTACACCGAAGAGATTGATAACAAAACTTTTATTAAAGCAATTATCAATGGTTCTCCTGCTGAAAAAGCAGAACTTAAAATAGGAGACCAATTATTAAGTGTTGAGGATAAACCTTTTCAAGCTATTCAATCATTTGTTGGCAAAGCAGATCGAGAAGTCCCAGTCTTGATTCAACGTACTTCTAATTCTTCACCCCAAGAAATTATTGTCGTTCCGAAAGTATTCAATCCCGCTACTATGTTTCTAGATGCTGTCAAGAACAGTGTTGAGGTGATCGAACGGGAAGGAAACAAAATTGGCTATATTCACATTTGGTCTTATGCCGATCCCAAATATCAAGAACAACTTGAGGAAGAGTTAGTTTATACACGCCTTAAAGATACCCATGGTTTAGTTTGGGATATCCGCGATGGTTGGGGAGGAGCAAGTCCTGACTATCTTAATATTTTTACTGCACCAGTACCAAGCATTACCAGTATTTACCGAGATGGCGTTGAAAGAGAAACTCAACTGCAATGGCAAAAACCAGTGGTAATGTTGGTCAATAAAGGATCGAGAAGTGGCAAAGAAGTTCTGGCGTATGGCTTTCGTAAATATGGTGTCGGACAAATTGTTGGTAGCCAAACCGCAGGTGCGGTAGTTGCTGGTCGTCCCTATATTATGCCAGATGGAAGCTTGCTCTACTTAGCTATTGCTGATGTATTTGTCGATGGAGAACGCTTAGAAGGAAAAGGGATCGTACCTGATGTCAGAGTTCCTGTTTCCATTCCTTATGCTCAAGGGGTCGATCTGCAAAAAGAACAAGCGATAAAAACTGTATCAAAAGCGATCGCTGATTCTGCTACAGATTTATCCTAGTAGTAATCGTAGTAGTAATCGTCGAATTCCCGACTTAATAACATTAAAAGAGGAAGTAGCTTCTTGGTGTGATGAGCGTAATGGGAAAGAAACCTGGATTGATTGGCGATTTACGACAAAGGATGCACGCATTAAACTCAAACGACTTTACCCATCAATTAATAATTGACATAGCAGTAGTCTCTTGAATTGAATTTCTAAGGATTGTTGGGAAGTGGAAACACGAGCGTAGCCAAACAGTCTAATAAAAGTGTCTCTTAAATCGATTAATAGACAGTACTGTCTATTAATATCATAAAAATGATTCAGCATCTTCCGCAATTGAAGGTAAATAGTTAAGTTGATATTCATGAAATCTTTATAAATCAATAGTTTCAAGCGTTGTATAATAATCGAGAGCGTAACAGTAGGGGGCGATAACCCGAAGTTCGGACAATCAAAAATCCATCCCATCGCAGAACCTAGAAAATTGTATATAGAGGGTTGCAGCTAAGAAATAGTTCCGATTGGGAACTCGGTAGCTGCGTAAAATATACACCGTAAATAGGATGTATTTTAAAAACTGTACCCAGGGACGCTGGGGAATGGAAACTGCCTGCTGACTGCGTACTGTCGGGGATAGTAATATCTAGATAAGTGCAACGCAGGAATACCTAGTCGCGAGTCTAGGGAAGCCCACATCTGTATTGCTTGCAATCAGTGTGGAAGAACGTCACTGGACACTGATATGATGGGGGTTTTGACTGTCCGATAACTTATAACATTTGAGACAGTGCAATCTTCTCGTTTGGTAGCTACGATCGCATCTATACAATTGTTCGTTTTACTCGTTGACAATTAGTAAGATGAACATTGATTGATTAGACTACGAAATTGAACTTTGCCCAGAAGCATTAGTTGAGATGTCAACTAAGATTTAGTCGTAGTATAAAACGAAAATTTTAGTAGTACAAATGGTCTATTCAGATGGACGTTTAAGTGAACAAAAAAACTATTTGTAATTTTAGAATTATTTGACGCATGGCAATTGAAGGTGAATTTTTTATTGGTCGCAAAATGTAATCTAGCAGAGCGGTGGATACAAAATAAGATAATTTTAAACTTTGTCAAATTTTTCTGGGAGATATTGACCACTCAATTGCTCTAGCTCTTTTAATTGTTGAAAATAAGCTGAATCAGGTAGTATTTTCTGCGCTCTTATTCCTTGTCTGACTAGAGAAATCCATAGGGAATAAAGTTCTTCCCAGTCATTTGCTTGTATTCGCTCCAATGCCATGTCTTCCATTTCTAGTGCTACCCATAAACATAAAGCTTGTGTAGCTAATTCAATATCTTTGTTTTCCAGAGAAATGTTCCACAATTCTTCTGCCTTAAGTTGAAAACGTCGGGCATAAAATTCGTAAGCTTGTTGAACTTGTTCTGGTATTGTTACTTTATATACCGATTCATCCCACAAGCCAGAACCAGCCCAAAAAGAAAGAAGATTATTAGAACCTAAAAGATGAATTTTTTGGTCGGCAATTAATTCTTTAGCATGAGAACCACCCAACCAGAAAACTTGAACCGCAGGTATCCCCTCTGGAGTTAAAACACCTTGTAATTTTTCCTTAACTCTTTCTGGAATTCGTCTTTCTTGATCTTTTTCATCTTTGGCAATTCCATATCCGATTAAAATCCAAACTCCTTTATTAGCAAGCTTTTGGAGGCGTTTAATAAATCTATCGTTGACAACTCTTTCACTTATCCAAGGAGAATAAATGAGAACTTGGTGTTTAGCAGAATCTAAAATGTTTGCCAGTTCCTGAGAAATTTTACCACCACGCAACTGCACTGCCGTACCAGCTTCGATCGCTTCGATCTTTGTAGATTCAGAACTAGATTGCTGTTGTTGTTGACGAAGATTATCTAATGCCTTTTGTCTAATTATTTCAACTCTCTTTTCAACTTCAGCATTTTGGTGATTGGCAATTTCCCGACACTGATATTTAATTTCTTCGTCTGTCAACTGACACAAAGCATTTAGGTTAATTTTATCTTCAGCTAATAAATCATCTAACCAAAAAACTTTCTTTCCTTCTCTAGCTTGAACTTTAAAATCATTCTCTAAAACATCAAAGATAACGATTAATGATAGAGATTGCCAAATTGTTTCGGTGATGTCTTCTGCTTTAAAAGAAGTAACGAATTTTCCATCTTCAGGAGAGTGGCATCGTAAATCTGGATTTTGAATTAGTAGTTCTCGTAATTCTGAGAGCGATAATCTGGAAATACTTTTGATATTATCGTCAACTACTACATAGTCTGTCAGATTTGGTAGATGGTCTATTTCTTCGTTTTTGGTAGGAGAAGATGCAAAACTAAGACTGTTGTTTAGTGGTTCTGATCTAGCATAAATTGTTTGAGTTTCTGGAGCTTCTGGTACAGAGCGATCGCGATAAAACTCTTGTCCAACAGAGGTAAGTTTGATAACAGATTTGGTTTCTGTTTCTAAAGTATGTAAATTTCGCAGAGTTGCTGTAGTGTTTTTAATAAATATAGGGTCTAACCCAAGCACAGTGGCTAATTCATCTTCAGTTGCTGGAGGGTCAAACTCAACACCTGCGCGGAAAATAAAATCTTCTAAGATATTTAACTGGCGCGATTTGGCAATATCAATTTTTACAGGAGTTTGAGATACACAATAGCGCAACTGACGTGCAGCTAAAACTGAGAAACTGGGACTTTTCCGTTCAATTTCTTCTACTATATTCTCTAATTCTGGGTCAATTGGTCGATCGGAAGATGTCAGAAACATCAATTAAACCTCCATGTAAGTTAACAATATGTGCAACCTTGGAATATTGGGTAAATTCTGTAAACAGTGAGTGACAACCAATAATTACCAGTAATTCTTGAGCGCGGGAAAAAGCAACATTCACCCGCTCTGGCTTTTTGGCAAATCCAACATTTCTTTGATTGTTGTTTCGTACCATACTGACAATGATGATTTCTCTTTCCATTCCTTGAAATCTGTCAACTGTACCAGTACGAATATGTAGGGAAGGATATTTTTTGGGGTCTATTGTTGATTCAATTAACTTTAATTGGCGACCATAAAAAGTAATTATTCCTACTTCTTTTCTAGGTAGTCCTTGGTTTACTCGAATCGACCAAGTTTGCTCAAATTGCTGACAAATTTTTTCAATGACTTCAATTTCTTTTTCGTTAATTGGTGAAGTTCCAATTTTTTGCTCTTGAAATTCTAATTGTTGTGGAGTTTTGACCCAAACTATATGGTTGTTATCTTGAATATTAGAGTTAGCTAGATTATGACTGCGTTGCTCGTCTGGATTAGTCAGACCACATTCAAGATTATCTTCATAAAACTGATTGATTGCTCCCATAATTTGAGGGTGCATTCTATACTGAATGGTCAGCATCTTTTTAATACTCTCTGGAGCAGATTCAAATAAGTTTTTAAATAGAGACTCTTTTAAGTAATTAAGCTCTTCAGTCGTAGTACCTAATTCTTCAGCAATTTCTTCTATAGTGTCATTGTTGAGCATAGGTGGTAACTGTCGATGGTCGCCCACTAGCACTAATTTTTTAGCTTTCAAAGCAGGAATTAACAACTCAGGAGGAGTGCATTTACTGACCTCATCAATAATGACTACATCAAAAGATTCAAACTCTTTAGAAAAATCTCCCTTAGCTGATTGACTACAAGTAATGCCGATGACATTGGCGTTATCTAAATAAATTCGTCTTAGTTCGTGACGATTTTGCTCAGAAGGATTTTTTAGTCCCTCAATCCAGTCGGAAATTAGATTTTGATATCGGTTGAGATAAATCTCTGTTACTCCTAATTGCTGTTGCCAAACCTCGAACTGAAGTTTAAATCTGCGTAAGAAATTTAGCTCGAATAAATCTGTAAATTCTTCTTCTGGTTTGAGATATTCTGGAACGGTTTGCCAATATTCCTGCCACCAATAACGCTTCTGTTCGATCGCATCTATTTGTTGCTGTAGTTGAGCCTCAATTTCATCAAGTTGTTGTTGGTAATTTTGCAGTTGCTCGAATGCTTCGGCGGTAGTTTTTTGTTGCTGTTGAAGATTAACCTCAATCTTGCTTTTAATCTTTGCCAGTACAGGAAAAGGATTGAGTTGAGAAATTAAGTTTTCTATTCGATCAATCTGACTTTCGTAGGTTTGGATAAGTGATAATAGTTCTGATGAGTCAGCTATACCAGCTTTCGGGTTTTGAAAGCATTTATTGAAAAAAGTATGTAACTGAGGAAGTAATTGAGAACTTTCTCTTATTTCTTGCCAAAGTTCAATAAATTGCTC
>JASJDX010000340.1 GCA_030064975.1 Pleurocapsa sp. MO_192.B19 | reverse complement strand
ACAAGTATGTCGCAATTTAGCTCAAAAATTTGCTGGACGTACTGTCTTTTTTATCACCCATCGCCTCAGTACCATCCGTCACTCCGATTTAATCCTGATGATGGCAAATGGTGTCATCGAAGAAAAAGGTACACACGAAGAATTAATGGCATTACAAGGACGTTATTCCTGTCTGTATAAGTAGGGGCAAGGGGCAAACGCTTGTTTGCCCACAGGGTTGTTTGCCCACACACAATAAACCATAATCAGTAAGTTATTAACCATGAACAGTCAACAATTAACCTTCAACGATCATCAAGCAATAGCTCATCCTCAACCCGCAGTCTTTTTCAAACAGCCTTCAGTTTTGTCCCGTGCTATTATCTGGGGATTAGTCAGCCTCACTGCTAGTGGCATAGCCTGGGCGAGTATCGCTCAAATTGAAAAGGTAATTCCCGCAGCAGGCAAATTAGAACCCAAAGATGCAGTCAAGGAGATTCAAGCACCAGTTAATGGTGTAGTAGCAAAAGTCTATGTAGAAGATGGAGAACGAGTAGACAAAGGAGATGTGTTATTGGAGTTTGATCGCACTGCCCTACTAGCTCAAATTAAATCTTTGCAACAGATAAAGCAGTCATTAGTACAAGAAAATAACTTCTATCGTCAGCAAATGAAGGCAAAGATCAATAATATAACTGCTAATCTGGATCTAGCCCCAGAACTTGCTCTTTTACTCCAAAATAAACAGGCGATCGCTTCAGAGAATCAACTGTATCAAGCTTTAATTACTAAATCTCTCAATCCTACTTTAAATCCCGAACAACAAGCTAGATGGCAAGTATTACAAGCCGAGCGCAATTCTCTTGTTTTAGCAGCAGAACAGGAAATTAAACAATTAGAATGGCAACTCAAACAAAGCCTAACAGAACAGACAAACACGAGAAAATTATTATTGACTGCCCAAAATAAAATGGCTACAGCTAAAAATAACTTAGCTACCGAACAAGCGATCGCATCTGATCTTGCCCCGTTAGTCAAACAAGGTGCGGTTTCTAATCTGCAATATCTTCGCCAGCAACAAGAAGCGGGTAACAGTCAGATTGAAGTGGAAACCCAACAAGCCGAAGTAACATCTCAATTAAGTGAAATTGAAAGACTAAATCAAGAACAAGGAAGACTAGAAAGTGCGATCGCGCAAGCTCAAGCTAACCTCGATCATACTTTGGCTAGTTTTAATTCTGACTTACAAAATAAAATTGCTGCTAACCAACAGCGCATTGCCGAAATTGACAGTCAGTTAGGCAAGCAAATTATGGCAAATGATAAACAAATTGCTGAAACAGATAGTCAAATTACTGAGCAACAGCAAAACCTCAAATATCATCAACTGAAAACTCCCACATCTGGAACTATCTTTGAATTAAAAGCCCATGCTGGCTTTGTAGCTCAACCTACCCAACCACTGGTAGAAATCGTTCCCGATGATGCTTTAATCGCTCAAGTATATATTCCCAGTAAAAATCGAGGCTTCGTGCGATCGGGTATGGATGTAGATGTGCGAATTGATTCCTTTGACTTTAGTGAATTTGGCGATATTCCAGGTAAATTAATCTGGGTAGGAGCAGATGCTCTAGAACCAGACGAACAACATCCCTATCCTCGTTATCCTGCCAAAATCAAGTTGGAACAACAATTTATAGTCGCTAATGGTGAACCGATCGCTTTAGAATCGGGCATGGCAATTAATGTCAATATCAAAGAAAGAAAGCGTCGCGTCATTTCAGTTTTTTCGGGTTTTTTAACTAGAAAGATCGATAGTCTTAAAGAGGCTAAATAATTACAGCTATTGCTTATATCGCAGTACGTTAATCGGTTAGGATAAGTTGATTAGATTGCTCTAGGGTAATGAGTAGGGGTCAACGGCCGTTGACCCGTACAAGTCATAAGTAATGAGTGTCCTAATCTAAGTGCGTAGTGCTACATCTGTTCCACTTTGGCTGCTAACTTTTCTAACTCTTGGAGAACGTCAGTTCGATGAAACTAGAAATTTCGTAATTCATAACTTGAGAGATGCTTGCATTTCCCGAAAGAAAACATAGTGTTCTGTCAATTAATTAATGATGGATAAAACTATTGAAGTTCTCTTCCTTGTCTCCTTGTCTCCCTTGTCTCCTTGTCTCCCTTGTCTCCTTGTCTCCTTGTCTCCTTGTCTCCTTGTCTCCTTGTCTCCTTGTCTCCCTTGTCTCCTTGTCTCCTTGTCTCCCTTGTCTCCTTGTCTCCCTTGTCTTTCCTTAACCCATCAATTCAAACTTGATGAGCTAATATACTTGGATGTCGAACTAAAATCAGAAATCAGAAGCGGTGCGACATAACGAGACATAACGGTCTTAGTGTTAATCTAAGAGTATGTCCAATTTGTCAAGGTCTTGGCAAGAAATATTAATAAATCCTTCAACCCTTTACTGTTATTGGTGTTTGAGACTTGCTACTTCAATCAGAATGAGAAACAAATTTTAGTCTTCTAGTCTATCTCAATTAGCGATTTGATGCAGAAAAACCCCTTCAAAGAATAATAACTAATAACAATAAAAACATAATTAACAGATATTCAGTGCCGAGTTTGTCACCTTTTTTAATTTAAGCTTGTAAAAGATTTTAAATATTTTAGATGTCTTGAAGGTAGAATTTATCTATCTTAAAAGTACTATTTGGTTTTTTTAAAATCTTCTCTATCTAGAAAAAATATAGAAAAAACCTAATCATAAACTATCTGTAATGTTTTTAGCTACTATTTTTACTAAGTTTTTAAAGCCAAGTTTTCCTATCTCTTTAGGACGTTCAATCTTAGTTTATTTTACTACTGCAGTTGCTATCATAGGAATTTCAGAAATATCTTTGTATTTTTGGGTAGTTAACAATCTAGAGCAACAGTCAAATCACGAACTGCTGAGCTTAGTAGAACTAGCATCTCCCAGTTTAGAAACAGTTAAAACTGAAGGCTTAGAAAATTTGTCGGAGGAAGCTCACTGGCGAAATGTATTTGCCAAGCAAGAACGAAGTTTAGAATGGTTTGACGCTGAGGGTAAGTTTTTAGCTAGAGAAGGAACGAAGTTTTTAGAATCGCCTTTAAAGCAAAGTGTAGCTGCTACTAACACCCAAGAAAGCCTTCCCGTATTCAATCGTCAAGCTCAGGCGAGGAGTGTAAGTATAGCTGTATATAGAGAAAATCTAGACAGTCAAGCTGTAGTATTAGAAGGCTACATTAGAGCCAGTGAATCCACTGAGAAAATGGATCTAGTCCGTCATCAGTTGCAATTGAGATTAGTAATAGGAATTACTGTAGCACTGATTTTAATGAGTATGACTAGTACTTATCTGACTCAACAGACAATAATGCCTGTAAATGATAGTTTGAAGAAGCGGAAAGAGATGGCGACTGAAGTTTCTCATCAATTACGCACTCCTTTAAGCAGAATTAGCATGGCAACGGAAATTTTGCTGACTCATAAAACTAAAATTTCAGCTTCAGATAACAGAAAAATAGAAATTATAGAAGATGCAGTCGAACAACTCAAAGGTTCAATTGAGGATTTGCTGTTTTCCATTCGCTGGGATCAAAAATAATCGGTAGTGCTTGCCTGTGAACGCATTCTTGTGACTGCATTCTGCGGTCAAAACTCAGAGCGATTACGATCCGCGTCCCAAACTAAGCGGGACTTGTCCTCGAATGGGGATAAATAGCAGACCGATCGCTACTCATTCATCATATCTTTCATCGCTTCGTATACAGCGATCGCTTTGGCTTCGTGTATTTCGTCAGCAATTTTAGTTATTTTCTTAGCTTCAGCTTCCTGAATTGGATCGAACTTCTCAATCAGCCATGTACTTTGCTTTTCAAGCTTTTTGGTTTTTTTGTTCAACACATTTATTTTGCCATGACGAATAAATCTATAACAATCTTCTGTAAAACCAGTTCTGGTGGGTTTCCAGCCTATAGCTTCTTGGATCTCGCCATCGCTAATACTTTGGTTGCTGGCAGCAAAAATATTAAATTTCGCATAGGCTCTAAGCCTTGTATTCATAGATATTTCATCAATAGCATTTCTGTGTAACGCATCCCATTCAAGGATAGGGCGCAATTCTGTTCCATATTTCTCTATTCCCCCAGGAGACACATAATCCAATTGGGATGAATTGACTAGAGTTTCATATATCTTGGATGGTGATGTATTGCAGTCACTTGTATATTTACCCTGATAAGATTCTGCACTTTTTCCTGTACTTAAGTGATCGTGAATCCGCCGTAATTCTTCCATCTGTTCAAAATCTAAGTAAGGAGTTTTATGGTTTTCTTCTACGTGGGGGTAAATATTCGCTGCTCTAATTAGCATCTTCAGGGCAGTTGTTCTGATGCCCAATTCTCTTTCAGCATCCTCATAGCTAAATTTATCTACTATTGCTTTGCGCTCAATTCCATTGCTCTGATTGACTGGTAAAACAGTTTTCATCGCTTGGGGATTTAGGCGGTGAACTCTCACATTTTGTTCTAATTGAGACATTGATTAGTACTTTGTTAAAATTATTCAACTGTTATAGAAACCTAATAGTTAGTTAAATTGAAGTAGACTTTAAAATTTGAATTGTTAAACTATTCTTAATCAAGACTATCATTAGACGCTTTTCTGAATCTTGTGATGACCACACAGAAAAGAATTCCATTTTTAGGGTACATCTCTTACTAAGTTTTCGCTCCAGCAAGAATCCCTCAATAAATGCGGCAAAAATATCAATCTGTAAGTGTATTTGCTAAAAAAACTCTCTAACTCAAAAAATTCAGAGATTGCTTGGGTGGAAACGCCTCCATACTGATTTTCTCAATTCAAGTAAAAAAATTTATAAGACTTAAAAGGTTGAAATATTCTGGGCAATTTAATAAATTAAGTCTGTTTTAAGGTACAGGCGATTCAGATATACCTGAATTTACTGAAAAACGTAACAGGATGTAAATATAGTGCATAAAAGTTGCTTAAAACTCCTACAAGTCTCATAGATAGACACAACAAGACTTATAGGAATAAAGTTCGATGAAAGTTATCTGGGTAAAACTAATAATAAAAATTTTAATCTGGTTAATAGCTGAAATTTTACTAAACTTAATCGGATTGGATGAATTAGCAGATTATAGTGAGTTTGTTGACAAAAAAACTGTAGCAGTTCAAATTGGATAATGGCTATATTTTCTCAAAAATTAATCTAAAAATATTTGATGTTTGCTAGCTTTGATGGAGATCGCTAAACATCAAATAAAAATTGCTTGTGCTTTCGATCTTTGACTCACATCTTGCACGCCTTACAAAAAAACTGAATATTTGGAGCTGGGTAATCAATTTAACACCCTTCTTGCTCCGTCCCTATGTCGGAGGTTTCCTCCGACGGGGCGGTGCGCTTTTCCCTTTAACCTTTACCCCTTACTCTCATAGCACAGATTAAATACATATTAGGTGCAAGATCTCAGTTTGACAGATGTACCTCCTCTAGATCAACCAGCGATCGTCGATATCTAACCAGTTTGAGAAGCGATTGAAGCTACTCCTGTCAGCACGGCAGAAGCAATTACTAACTCTACTCCTAAGCTTCGCGATCGTCTAGGTGAGCGCAAGGATATCAGCAATATTGCTCAGGTCGATCTTGGTTTATAAATAGAGATTTAGAATTCTGTTCCCCGAATGGGGTAGTTGTTTTTGAAGATATAATCTAGACCACTAAGTAAATCCTCAAAATGAGGGCGGACAAGGGGAGTGGTGCCAATTATTGCCAAGCTTAGAATTCCATCGGGATTGACCATGAAAATAGCAGGCTCATTGAAGTTAGCTGGTTCATTTTCGTAAACGCCCTTGGAGATATACAATCCCCAGCAACGCATATCTTCTACACTCAACCCATAACCAATACGAACATTTTTTAGATTCCAATCTTGTTGCGATTGTCGAGCGCGCTCTTGAGTATCGCCACTAATTGCGATCGCCTCAATACCCAGGTTGGCGAATTGTTCTAGCTGGCGATCGAGTTCAGTCAGTTGTGCCTGACAAAACGGGCAGTGCCAACCACGATAAAACAAAACCATGGTGTAATTTTGAGGGTTTTGCTCGGCAAGTCGCCATTGTTTTCCATCTAGAGTTGAAACTTCCAGGCTAGGGGCGAAAGTTCCCATTAGCAGTTTGCAGTCAGTAACTTGAGTTCCAGTCATAATGACCTCCTTTTGTTTAATTGGGAGATTACTTGAATCTCGTCTCTAGTTTTATGTTGGATGAAAGGCTATCATAGAGCAAGATAATTCTTCTGATAGTTCCAATAGATATTGTTTATAACAATGGATTTATATCAGATTCGTTACTTTATGACGATCGCCGAAACTAGCAGCTTTACCAAAGCCGCCGAAAGATTGTTTGTCTCACAGCCTTCTCTCTCAGCAGGCATCAAGAAACTGGAAAAAGAATTGGGAGTGATTTTATTTGAACGGGGTGGGCGAAGAGTATTGCTGACACCAGCAGGACACTGTTTTTTGAAAAAGGCAGAGAACATTCTCAAAGAATATAATTCGGCACTTCATGTAATTAAAGACTTTAAAAATCGTCCGCTGCTGAGATTAGGAACTTTACATACAATTCGCGGTTGCAACCTAGCTCGATTAATTGGTGCTTATCGACAAAAATACCCTAATGTCATCATTGAACTTTACAATAGTCATCTGGAGGAACTACAGGATTGGTTGGAACAAGGCAAGATCGACCTAGCTATTTCATCTTTAGGGCATAGTGAAGATCCCAAAACCTCCCAGGAACTATTTCAGCAACGATTACTCCTTGCTGTTGCCCCAAGTCATCCTTTTGCTCAACGCAGTAGTATTCATCTAGCGGATTTAGAGGGAGAACCGATTATCGAACGCATACACTGTGAAATTTGGCGGGCTTATCCCCATATGTTCGAGGAGGCTGGTTTTAAACCGCAGATTGTCTATTGGGCAGATAGCGAGGAATGGGTTATTTCTCTGGTGCAAGCCGGATTAGGAGTTAGTATTATGCCCGTGTGGCAAGAGTTGAGTAATATCAGTTATGTATTGATTGCCGATCTCAATTTCAATCGCACTGTGGGATTAAAATGGCGGTCGCAACAAGAATCTGAAGCTGTCGATTGGTTTCGTATCTTTGCAACTAGCCATGATTGGCAAGTTTAACTATTGATTAGATTGGCGGTAATCAGCTTAGTATAGAGGAAGGGATTTATAAACTAGTAGTCCACCATCCTGATGTAATTAAAGTCCCTTGAAGTTGTCTAACTCTGGCGATCGCCATAAAATATGCCCAGGCTTTTCCTCTAGGCTGATGAGCGAAATTATAAATGGGAACTAGCTGACGATAGTATTCATTTAAATCAAATGCTCGCTGTTCCTGATAGCCTTCTAATTTATCTAGACTCTTTAAAATACTAGAATCACTAAAACTTAGCAAAATTCCTTTAACTGTATTCTCTCCTTCGGTCATGGCAGGATAACCAACAGGCAAAGCATACAAATTACCGAAGGTATAAACAGGAGTTTGAGATGTTACTCGATCGCCACAGTAATATTGATAATTGGCTTCTCCAGGCTTAAGAGTTCCATAAACAAAAACATTAAAAGTTGATGGTTGAGATTTCATTAGATAATTAATATTTGGTAATTAATTATTAGGGATTAATCATTGAGAATAGCTACTTGGAACGTTAATTCAATTCGGACTCGTCAACAGATTGTAACTGACTGGCTGCAACAACATCAGGTAGATGTTCTCTGTTTGCAAGAAACCAAAGTTCAAGATCATCAATTTCCGCGATCGCCTTTTGAGGATTTGGGCTACAACGTCTATATCTCAGGTCAAAAATCCTATAATGGTGTAGCTATCTTTAGTCTAAAACCTTTAATTGAAGTTAATTGCGGGTTTAGTCCTCTTGTTGGCGATCTGGCGGCAGATTTTGCTCAACAAAAGCGGGTAATTAGTGGTGTTGCAGACGGTGTAAGGATTGTTAATCTTTATGTTCCCAATGGTTCAGCAATTGGTAGCGATAAGTATGAATATAAACTAAATTGGTTGAAGGTACTGCGGGAATACCTTCAAGTATTACAGAGTAAACCACAAGAAATATGTGTCTGTGGCGATTTTAATATTGCTCTAGAAGATAAAGATATTTATACATCTAAAGGCAGAGATAAACATATCATGTCTTCTCCTATAGAAAGAGAAGCCTTAAACCAAGTATTAGAATTAGGTTTTCAGGATGCTTTTCGTAAGTTTACTCCTGAAGAAGGATACTATAGCTGGTGGGATTATCGCGCTGCTGGTTTTACTCGTAACCGAGGCTGGCGTATCGATCATCATTATCTGACAAAAGAGCTATATCAACAGGCAACTAAATGTTGGATTGATATTGAACCCAGGAAGCTAGAAAAACCAAGCGATCATGCTCCTGTAATTTTAGAATTTTGATAGTTATTTTACTAGTGTCAGATTTGAAAAATATCAATCAATTTGTCGATTTTGTAGTGTTGGTAGATGGATAAGAAGATAAAGCCTCCTGCACTGGTTTGATTCTTTGGCTAGTTTTAATCTGCTGTTCTAATTGCTCGGTAGTG
>JASJDX010000339.1 GCA_030064975.1 Pleurocapsa sp. MO_192.B19 | reverse complement strand
TGCATGGACGGGTGAACGAAATCGACAACAAGCTACTGTCAATTGGCGTTTTAATAACGAGAATGCACGAGTTAAATTGAAGCGATTATATCCTCAACTTACCTGTCATAATTAATTTGCTAGACTACTAGTCACTAAAGTATTAACTATTACCTTCTCTAATTAAACCAGATTCTTAACTTGGGTTATCAGAGATTGCATGATCATAGCGTTCTAATTCTTCGCTATCTTTGCCGTAAACTCCAGAGATTTGCTGTTGGCAACAAGCGATCGCGAATTCATTAAATTCTTTTGCTTCAACTCCATACATATCTTCAAAGTTATCTGGTTGCACTCGGCAAAAACGGGGACGGTTATCATAAATCTGACATTTTCTCGTATCTTGGTCATAATTGATACACCAACCGTCTTCTTTTACCATGCTCATATATAGTTCTAGTTCCTCACTAGATAAATACTCAGCTAAATCTGGTCTATCTTCTGGAGTAAGATTGCAGCACGCACCGCAGTTAGCCACGCATTGCCATTTCCTGACTTTTGGGTGTTGAGTTTGAAGTTTTGAATTTTTCACTAATACCTAATACCTATACCTATTCTGTTAACAATTCTCCAAAAGCAAAATCAGGTGCAGCTAAAACAAAGATAGTAGATGGTAAATCTGCGACTCTAGCTTGCAGTTGTTCGTAATACTCTATGAAGTTTTCCGATGGCTGTGCCATTCCCAAAAAGATTAAATCAGAATTACGAGAAGATTGCTGAAGAATTTCATTAAAAGAACGACCTTCGGCAACTATAACTTTAGGAATAACATCAATGCGTAAATTTTGACTAAAGTTATTCAAATTATCCTTCGCAGCAGCAGCACCAGCATGATCCCAGACAACTAACTTAAGATAAATTTTGGCATTGCGCCAATTGATATCAGTACGTAGTAAATAGGCTAGCAATAACATTAAGCTGCCATTGACTTGCATTCCTCCCCACCAAACATCAATGATACGACGGAAACCAAATCCTTGTTGTTGATTTTCGTGAAAGATAACTACATTGCGCCGACTAGCATGAATTTCGGCGATCGCATTACAGAAGCCTTCTCTGCGTTCTGGTTGTTCACTATCTCCCATGACTACGGTGTTGGGAACTAAAGGTCCTAAGCCATAGGTTTCTACTAAGCGTACTGCACCATCGAAGGGATCGTCAGCGGTTACTAATCGAACCAAAGCCTGTACTCCTCGTTTCTGAAGATAATCGCGGATGGTTCTTTCTAACTTTAATTGTTGTTTGAGATCGCGAGAGCCACTAGGCAAAACACTAGAAACGGTCATCAAACTCCGATTATGGCTAAAACCATCGGCTAATTCAATTAAGGACCAGCGTTTTTGCGGTGCGCCAGATAAAACCAAAATATGAGGTCGCCAGTTTTTGGTGTCATCTTGTTCTTCAATTTGAAAAATCCCTGTACTAATCAACGCCATCCACATACCTCGACGCACATCACCCCAGGTAGTTTTTAATTCCCGACGCTGTAGCCAGAGATAAATACCTAAGACAATTATCGCAGCGAAAACAGTAGCAAAGGCATCGATTAAAAACATTACTCCAAGACAGCCTAATGCTCCCAAAAGAGATAATGACCAATGCACCCGAAAGCTAGGGCGAAAAGAAGGACTCTGTAAAAAACCTTCAATAGCTGCCGAAACATTTAACACGAAATAAGTAGTTAAAAAGAACATCGACAGTACAGGAGCGATTAAGTTTAAGTCTCCTACGCAGACTGCGGCGATCGCAATTCCCAGACTAACTAGTGTACCGTTACGGGGTTCATCATCTCTACCGTGTCCCTTACCCAAAAAGTTTAAAAATGGCGGTAATACTCCATCCCTTGCCAATGCCTGTAAAACACGAGGTGCGCCCAAAATACTACCAATGGCACTACTCAAAGTCGCCCCCCAGACTCCCAATAGCATTGTAAAACCAAAGCCTTTGAGCGCAGTTTCCTGCATAACAAAAATATCTTCGTTAATTAGACTCGCTGAATCAGCCCGCATTGCCAAAAAAATCGGCAGCATCATGTAAATAACATATCCTGTGCCTACGGCTGCTAATGTCCCAGTAGGCAATGATTTTACAGGATCTTTCAAATCTCCCGACATATTTACCCCTGCCATAATTCCTGTTACCGCAGGGAAAAATACTGCAAACACCGTCCAAAAGGGAAGGGCAGTTTCAGGAGGTGCGGAAAACATTTGTGGCTCGACATTGGGTAAGGGGCTACCCAAGATAAACATCAATAGAGATATAGCGATCGCTGCCATAATAAAATACTGAGCTTTAATCGCCAAGCTAGCAGAAGTAATCGCCAGAATCCCCACCAAAATTGTGATCCCCAGAGCAACATAGGTCTGATTAAGCCCAAAATTCTGAAGATTAATACTCAAACCAAAAATATTAACTTTGGCTTTGACCAAACTTTCAGCAAAACCAATGGTGTAGAGAGCAACTGATACCGCCTGGGCAAAGTAAAGCGAAATCCCCACTGCTCCTCCTGTCTCAATTCCCAAGGAGCGACTAATCATATAGTACGCACCACCAACACGAACAACTTTATCAGTGGCGATCGCACATACGGATAAAGCGGTAAGAAAAGTAATGGAGGTAGAAACAGTAACAATAATCAGAGTTCCAATTAATCCCGCGTTACCGACTACCCAGCCAAAACGCAAGTACATGATTACCCCTAAGATGGTCAAGATCGAAGGAGTAAAAACACCGCCAAATGTACCCAAACCAGTAGCCTGAGCAACTGAATCCGAGCCAGTGGATAAAGAATTATTATCAGAAGATGATTTCACTTTTGGATAGATACTTACAAAGTTAAGGCTTGCTTATTATTACAGATCAAAAACCGTCATGCTGAATTATACCTTCAGTTTTTATTGGGATGAAAGATCTAAAAAATCGGTGGTAATATAATAGTTTGCAGTTTCAATATATCTGGACAATCTCAACTAAATCAAAATGACTTTGACTCAACAGCGCAAACAAGAATTAATGGCAGAATATCAAATCCACGAAACCGATACTGGTTCTGCTGATTTGCAAATTGCCGTTCTTACTGAAAGAATTAATCAGTTAACTGCTCATCTCAAAGCAAATAAAAAAGACCATTCTTCTCGCCGTGGTTTGCTCAAAATGATTGGTCGTCGTAAAGGTCTTCTAGCTTATATTCAAAAAGAAGATTATGAACGCTATCAAAAACTGATTGCTCGCCTCGGCATTCGTCGTTAATCACTCGATAAATCCATGCCATCAGATCCTCAACGGGGTCGTTTACCTTTTGAACCCCGTAAAAATAATAAGAAAAAGAGGAGCGAACCTGTGGACGGAACGTCCGCCAAGAAAAACGCTCCGATAAATAATCCAGAAAAAACTACTCCTGCCAAACCTAAAAACAAGACTAAGAAAAAATCTACTCCCAGAAGTTCTCGTCAGGATTCTAACCTGTCAGCAATTCCTGATATAGTCAGTAAACGTATGGGACGGCGCATGGCGGTATTTTGTGGTATTCCCTCCGTCCTAGGTATGTCATCACTGTTTATTTTTTATTGGCTTAAAACCAGTAATGTTATAGAATTACCACCCTATCTCGCTCTAGCTGTTTCTTTTGGCTTTTTAGTTTTGGGGGTTGTTGGTTTAAGTTACGGTCTTTTTTCATCTTGTTGGGATGAAGATCGTGTTGGTAGTTTACTAGGCATAGATGAGTTTAAAATTAACTTAGGAAGAACTAGAGATGCTTGGCGAGCATCCCGTAACAAAGCCAAAGCCGATTAATTATCCATTGGTTTTTTGGCGTTGCTGAAATAAGATTGTTGTTAGTCAGTCGTCAGTTGCGCCAAGTCGATGATTATTAATTTGATTGGATAATTTTGATTGGATAATATTGGATAATATTATCGATACTTTTGTTAAAACAATAGGAATAACTGAAAATATCCTGGCTCTAAAGAATAAACTAAAAAGCAAGGATAATAAAACAGTTTATTAACAATTAGCTATGCCTACAATAGATGTTCGTGGGGTAAGTCATTACTATGAGTGGATTCGTCACCCACAAAACCAATCCTATAAACCAGTAATGGTATTTTTACATGGTTGGGGAGGATCGGCGAGATATTGGCGTAGCACTGCCGAAGCTCTAGCGAATGATTTTGATTGTTTACTTTATGATATGCGTGGCTTTGGTCGTTCTGCATTACTCCAAGATTCTGTAAACTGGGGTTATGATATGGAAGACTACGCCGAAGATTTAGCTGCCTTATTGGATGCTTTGAATCTCAATCAGATATATCTTAATGCTCATTCTATGGGAGCATCGATCGCCACTTTATTTATTAACCGTTATAGGGAAAGAGTACAGCAAGCGATTCTTACCTGCAACGGTATTTTTGAGTATGATGCCAAAGCCTTTGCCGCTTTTCACAGATTTGGGGAATACGTTGTTAGATTTCGCTACAATTGGTTTTTGAAAGTTCCTTTTGCCGACAGAATGTTCATGGCGAGATTTCTCCATCGCCCGATAAGTAAAAGCGATCGCATTGCCTTTTTGGAAGATTTTCTAATGGCTGACTATAATGCAGCAGCGGGAACAATATACACTTCCGTGAGCAAACAAGCAGTAGAAATAATGCCCCAGGAGTTTGCTAAGCTGACTGTACCAACTCTAATGGTATCTGGAGAAAAAGATATTATTATTCCTGCGGTAATGGGTAAACAGGCTGCTGCCTTAAATAACAAAATTAAATATGTAGAGTTGCCCCAAACCTCTCACTTCCCGATGCTAGAAGATGAAACAGCATATTTGAGTGCAGTGAGAGAGTTTTTACAGCTTGGTCGTGCAGTTGTCTAAGAGTATTACGATTGATTTTCCTGCAAATAATTTTGCGCCATAGTTTTAAGGCGATAATATACAATTAATTTTTCTTCCGCTACGAGGTTTGTCCCATAATTCTATTTTGCTCAAATAGTATCTGTAGTTTGCATAATATATAAAAGACTTCTGTAAGAATATTGATTAGACTCTTTGTTTAATCAGTAATGTTTAGTAAATCGCGGTTTAATCTTTCCCGTTTAGCAATTGAATATTCTCGCCTGACTATCTGCTTTTGGCTGGCGATCGCAATAGCAGGTATATTGGCTTTTAGTTCGCTGAAATATTCTTTATTTCCTGCGGTTAACTTTCCTGTGGTGGTAATTCGCGCCCAGGCTAACTCAGAAACAGTTTTAAATACAGAATCTCAATTAACTAAACCGATTGAAACAGCTTTAGCCGACACACCTGGATTGGCACAGCTATATTCTTCTACTTATTCAGGGCAAACGGTAATTAATTTATTATTAGATACTAATATTGATATCCAAGACGCTACCGCTACAGTCGAAACTAGTCTAGATAAATTATCTTTACCCCCCGCTACTGATTTAAAGGTAATTCCCTTTAATCTCAATGAAACCAGCGCAATTAGTTATGTGGTAACTAATAAAGAGCGTAATCTCAGAGAATTAAATAACATTACTACTACTGAGATTGTTCCTGCTATCAACCAACTACTAGGAGTACAACGAGTTGATATCTTGGGCAATCCTAACCCTGTTGCTGCTAACCCAGATATCCCAACAGCTAATAGTCATACCTTAATTCATTTTAATGGTGAGGAGGCGATCTCTTTTCAGGTAATTAAACAAGGTGATGCGAATACCTTAGAAGTAGTTAAACAAGTAGAAAAGACAGTTGCACAATTAAAACAACGTCTACCAGATATTCAGTTGGTTTTAGCCGAAACTCCCGCAGGTTATATCCGTCAAGCCACCAAAGCCACTATCGAAGCTTTATTAGGTGCAGTGGCACTAGCAATTTTAGTTATTTTTCCTTTTTTACGTAATGTTAGAGCAACTTTAATCACGGCGATCGCTATTCCTATTTCTCTCCTAGGTACATTTATTGTCATGGCTGTAGCAGGGTTTAATCTAGAAACCCTCACTTTACTGGCTTTAGCCCTAGCGATTGGAATTATTGTCGATGATGCCATTGTGGAAGTAGAAAACATTATGCGCCATCTAGAGGAAGGTGAAAGCCCCCGTGAAGCTGCTTTATCTGCTACCCGTGAGATTGGCTTAACTGCATCTATTTCTACTCTAACTATTGTGGCGGTGTTTCTACCCATTGGTTTAATGGGTGGTACATTAGGGCAGTTTTTTCGCCCTTTTGGTTTAACTATCTCAGCAGCAGTCTTGACTTCTCTGTTGGCTGCCCGCACTTTATCTCCTGTGTTGGCGGTGTACTGGTTGTCTCTCAGACAGAGGAAAACAGTAGCAAGTCAGGAAAATAGGAGAAATAGAAGAATTATTATCAATAGTTATCGTAATTTATTGCATTGGGGCTTAAATCATCGTCGAGCAGTAGTAAGTATAGCGATCGCTAGTTTTATCACAGGAATTGCTTTAATACCTTTAATTCCTCAGGGTTTTGTGCCTCAATTAGATCGAGGAGAATTTAAAATTGTCTATACAACCCCGTTACCGAAAATAGCAAGTTCTTCCCCAAATATTACAAGTAAGAAAACAGAATCAGTAGGGGAGAAGGGTGATGCGCCCTCCGAAGACGAACAAACAAGCAGTTTTAGCTGGTTAAAAAGTATTGCGCGATCGCCTGAACGTATTTTATTACGTAAAACCATTACAGTAGGGCAACAGATAGAAGCAGTAGTCTTAAATCATCCTGATGTAGAATCTGTCTACACCATTGCAGGGGTGCGGGGTGAACCTAATAAAGGTCAACTATACGTTAAACTTAAGGGCGATCGCGATTCAACTACTAGTCAGGTACAGGCACAGATTCGCCAAAACCTGCCCCAAATTCCCCAAATAATTATCAGCGTAGAAGATATACCCTTTGTAGAAACAGGAGAAGATCCTTCTTTCAAAGTTGCCCTAGAAGGAGAAAATTTAGCCCAATTAAGAACTAGTGCCCTTGCTTTTCAATCAGAAATCCAAAAGTTACCAGGATTTGAAGATGTCCGTGTTGATGGAGTAAATGAACCTCTAGATAAACTAATTCATCTTGATGGTAAAAGAGTAGCCTATATAAATGCTAACTTGACTGCTGCTCAGGGAATAGGAGATGCGACAGATAAGGCACAGGCGATCGCTCTTTCAATTTTACCTCCTGATATTATGTTTGATTTAGAAGGAGACTCAGCGCGATCGGGGAAAATATTAGGAGAATTCGCCGTAACTCTAACTCTGGCAGTAATTTGTATGCTGATAGTGCTTTATTTGCCTTTTCGTCGCTGCTTAGAACCGATGGTAATTGGTTTGTCCTTGCCGTTATCCATTGTCGGTGCAATGTTAGCCTTGCTGGTTACTCAAAGCGATTTTGGGATGATCTCTTTAATTGGCTTAATTTTCCTGCTGGGTTTATTGGATAAAAATGCTATTCTACTCCTAGATTATGCCAACCAACTACGTAACTCTGGCATGAGTCGTACCGAAGCGATCTTAAACACTGGAGTAGTGCGCCTACGCCCGATTGTCATGACTACCTTTTCAACAATCTTGGGAATGTTGCCTATCGCTATGGGGTGGGGTGCTGGTTCAGAATTACGTCAACCGATGGCAGTAGGAATAATCGGTGGTTTGATTACTTCTTCGCTACTGAGTTTGATAGTAGTGCCTGTACTTTATACTTTATTGGAAGATTGGGGTTGGCAAAGATGATACTTTTGCTGAGTTACAAACTAAAATTCGCCATAATATAGGCGAGCAAACTTACAACTGTTTTTAATTGAATAGACTCCGTTTTAAATTAACTAGTTCGTAGATACCCGCCATTAGCCATTAGCGTCTTACGTGGTTCTGTTCGGCACATCCCACGCGCTTTTAGCTTCTAATAAAGTCAAATTCTGTGGTCTACCCAAATGAAAAGCGCAGTAACCCAAATAGTCTGAAATACGAAAATAAGAAGCAAAAAAAAGGAAATAAATAATAAATAATACTATGACTAATGCCAATCACAATGATCAGCCTAAAGGATCTACACCTAACCCCACTCCACCAAGATTTAGTTATTGGCACGTCTGGACAGATGATGATGGCGTTAGTCACCAAACCCAATGTGAGTTAACCAACTTTAAACAGGAAAGTATGAGTGGTAATGCTGCACCCCAGTGGAATAACCGCTTAATGAACGCGGAATCCAAAATCGTTTTTGCTGAATTGCCAGTCGGCTGGGTAGGATTGGGTGTGGGAGAGGTTTCTTTTGGGGGCGATCAAAATACCCAACCCAATGCTGATGGACTTCAAGGACATCTTTCGGGGACTGTAGGTGAAGAACCTGCCAAGCTGATGATCGTTCAACTAGAAGGAGCAAAATGGATCGGTATATACCCTGGTGAATTTAGTTAGCACTACTACTGACTATTGCCACTTTGAAAAATGCTTATGGCGATCGCAATTGGCGACTAATGAATGAACTCTATAGTATTGAACAGACAAAATTGATTCCTCTAAATCATAAACTTCAGAAATAAATTCTTGAACAATTTAACTAAACTCTTAACTAAACTCGCATAAGTATTTAATATTCACCTGATCGCTACTATAAACAATACTTTCTTGATTAATAGTATTAGCTGCACCAGGA
>JASJDX010000338.1 GCA_030064975.1 Pleurocapsa sp. MO_192.B19 | reverse complement strand
TATTGAGCAGCGAAAAATTCGCGGAGTTGAACTTCAGCAAAAGTTAAGATGTTAATTGTCTTTTAAGTGTTAGGCTATGCTTTTTTAGCCAAGCACTCAGAAAGATGCTTTAAATATCCCAAACGCGATCGCGATCCTCAACTGTTTTTCAAATAGTAGCAACAATACTTTCATAGCCTTTACTGTTGAATTGTGAAACAGTAACTCTATTTAATCAATGTTGCGACATTAAATATCTTTTCAATCTTTTTAAGTCTAATTACTGAGAGTAGTTTAAACATTTTCGACTAGTAATTCATTAAAAAAGTCTATTTCACGAGTTGAATCCTCGTTCGGGGCTTTAATGTAGGTGTACATTAGATTTCTTGCATAAGTCCTAATCGAATGGTTGAAAAGGACAAGGAAGACAGGGGAGACAAGAAGGACAAGGGAGAAATTGATTAAAAATTTATTTATGCAAGAGATACCATGAACTAGCGTTCACAACCTAGGGATGAAAATAGAATAATCAACGAATTTACGTTGTTCTATCTTATATTTTCCAGACAGGTCTATTTAATATTTAATAATCAACTGATGTTACGCACTTTAGCTCTAAAACCCCTTGTATTTCGTTCCCAACTAAATGGCATTGCGACCGAAGTGCTTCATCTAGTCGCATTCAAGCCTGAGATAGTACCCGATCTACTCTGTTTAAATCAATTTCCAACAAATCATCCACCGTCCAGTTTGCCTGTCTTTGCAACATATGTAGAGGATAAATATTAGAAATACCTACAACCTGTATTTTAGCTTCTTTTGCCGCTTCAATCCCTACAGGATTATCTTCAATCGCCAGACATTCTGATGCTTGTAAGTTGAGATTGGCGATCGCCAATAAATAGGGTTCAGGTTCAGGTTTGCTTTGTTCGAGATCATCCCCCGCAACAATTAAATCAAAATATTCTGTAAGTTCCGCTCTTTGTAAGATATATTCAACCTCGGAACGAGTTGTACCAGTTACCAATCCCACAGTAATATTTTGTTTTTTTAGCCGAGTAAGAAATTCAGCTAGATGAGGAGATAGGGGTAATTCTGCTAACTGCTCAATTTGTTGTCGATAGGCTTGGGCTTTGGTTTCGATTAGCTTATCGAGATAAGCATCAGATAAAACACGACCACGATTAACTAAAAGATCTTTTAAGCCAGCGCGATCGCTTTTTCCCCGACAATATTGAGCATATTCTGTCTCATCTGCCCTTAGATTTTCACTGAGCATTATATCTGCGATTATTGATTGGTTTATCACCTCATCATCGATCATTACGCCACTTAAATTTAAAAAAACTGCTTTTAGACCCATATATTGATAACTATGAAATTACTATTAATTACTTAATTACTGAGCGATTTTACTCCTGTACTTAGTTGGTTTGTCCACCAAACATCCTCGGTAAATATTTGACTAAAACCTGCTGCACCTAACCAAGCATCCACACTACCCGCCGCATAGTCTTTAATATAAGGTTCTTCAAAAATATCTGTTAGCCAGGTGGTGTTACGCAGGATTTTTTGATGTCCATCGAGAATTATTACCTGTCCCCCTGGTTTTAGCAAACGAAATCCCTCTTTAAGTATGGCTTGGGAAATGTGAGTTGGAGTCTCGTGTAAGAGTAGGGAAGCAGTAACTACATCAAATTCGCCGTTGCCAAAATTAGTTGCTTCAGCCAACCCGTGTAACCATTGAATATCTAATCCTGCTTGCTCTGCTTTGTATTCTGCCATGACCAACATCTGAGGAGACAAATCTAATCCCACAACTTCGACATCAGGGAAAGCCTGTTTAAGCATAATGGTAGTTGAACCAGTGCCACAACCAAGGTCAATAATTTTACGAGGGTTACCTGTAATAGCTTTGATTACTGCTTCTCGATTCCAGTCTTCATTAGGTGGTAAAGCGTGTTTAGTGACAGGATCGTAGGTGATTGCTGCACCAGAATTTAGATAACCACCTTTAATACCATGGAAGTTCTGGGAACTATAGTACTCAGGATAAACTAAATCTGGATTCCTGACGCAATCGCCTTCTTTGTCCCAATTTATACTATCAGATAATTCTTTTAATGCCTCGCGATCGATTAAAAATCCAAATAACGGTTGGAGGAATTTTTCCCACAGGGTATCTTGACCAGTAGCCATATAATTAGCTGAAAATAAGATTTAATATACCTTATCTAGTCTAAGCAATTATTCTCAGTTCTGCCTTTTCATTAAACATTAAACAGGGAATAGGGAATAGGCAACAGAACGAGAGAATCTATCTTTATTTTGGTTTTATAATTATTTACGCCCACCTACTTGGATTAGGTATATTGAAGATGTAGTTACTTCTGGTGGTGCAATTATTGATGCGGTTAGCCAATTAAGAGAGTTAGGAGCAACTGTCAATCGAGCTTTATGTGTTATTGATCGCGAAGGCTCTGGTGCAATAAACCTGAGAAATATTGAGATTGAGCTTGTTGCGTTATTTACTAAGTCGTGTCTGGAGTCTGCGTAATCAGTCAATTTCAGGAATTTTGATTAGTCTTAACTTTGAGCCTGGCTGTCATTACTGAAAATTTAGATAAACTAAAGCATATTCTCAGGAAGCTATAATCTCTACTGACTTAAATAGCACCATAGCTAGAAAAAATTAAATCATCAGGGAATAATCTTCTATTCAAGAGAGATTTAACTTATACTCTCGATGATTAACCTGTATATAGCCAAAGTTAAGTAAAAGGATTTAGATATCTGTGACTGAGATTGCAACTAACCAACAGCAAACCGCATCAACTTCTGTGGACTATGATATTGAGTCTACGGTATTAGAAAGATATCAAGAGGGTGCCAGACAACAGCAGCCTAGTTTATGTTGTCCCACAGAATATGAAGGAAACTATACTAAAATATTACCCGAAGAAATTATTGCCAAAGATTATGGTTGTGGCGATCCTACCCGCTACGTTAGTGAAGGAGAAACTGTAGTTGATTTAGGTTCTGGTGCGGGCAAAAATTGTTATATTCTGGCGCAAAAAGTCGGGAAGTCTGGTCAAATTATCGGTGTAGACTTTAACGATGAAATGCTTACTCTAGCGCGCAAATATCAAGGGGAAATGGCGGATAAGCTAGGTTATCGTAATACTGAGTTTGTTAAAGGGAAAATCCAAGATTTAAAACTGCCCTTAGATAAACTACAGAGTTGGTTACAAGCTAATCCTGTTACCTCGGTAGATAAGATTGCCGAATATGAAGCAGAATGCGATAGCCTGAGGCAAAAAGAACCATTAATCGCTGATAATAGTGTAGATGTGGTGATTTCTAACTGCGTACTAAATTTAGTTCGTCCTCAAGACAAAAAACAGCTATTTGGTGAAATATTCCGTGTACTTAAGCGTGGTGGTCGGGCAGTAATTTCTGATATCGTATGTGATGAAGATCCTACCCCCAAAATCCTTAACGATCCCGATATGTGGAGTGGTTGTATTGCTGGGGCATTTAGAGAAGATCTTTTCTTGAAAATGTTTGAGGATGCTGGTTTCTATGGTGTAGAAATCCTTAAGCGAGAAGAAACTCCCTGGCAAGTTATTGACGGTGTCGAATTTCGTTCTATGACTGTTCGCGCATACAAAGGAAAAGAAGGTGTTTGTCTAGAAAGAAAACAGTCAGTAGTGTATAAAGGTCCTTGGAAACAAGTAGTAGATGATGATGGTCATGTCTTCTGTCGTGGGGAAAGAATGGCTGTCTGCGACAAAACTTATAACATTATGACTAGCTGCTGTAGTCCATACAGTAAAGATATTATCGCCATTGAACCCTACGAAAATATTCCCTTAGAGGAAGCTGAAGAATTTAACTGCAAAACCAAAGCCATTCGCCACGCTAGAGAAACCAAGGGGTCAGAATATAACCTCACGGAAACAAGTAGTGATGACTGTTGTTCTCCTGGGGAATGCTGTTAATAAAAGGATGATAGATGATAGATGAGGGATAAGGATTAAGGAGCTACGTAAATAGTCAATTTTTTACTTAGTCCTTTTCTCTTCGACATTTTTTCATACCTTCTTTTTTTAAAAATAGGGTTAATCACCTAATCAGTAATCAACAATCATTTTATGTGGACTATTATTATTTTTGTGGCGACGGTTTTTCTGGCTTATGCTAATGGTGCGAACGATAATTTTAAAGGAGTTGCAACTTTATTTGGCAGCAAAACAACTAACTATAAAATTGCAATTTGGTGGGCAACTTTAACTACTTTTGCTGGTTCAATTTTTTCGGTAATTTTGGCTAATGCTCTGCTAAAAAATTTCTCAGGTAAAGGTTTAGTTCCAGATGCGATCGCGGATACAGGTTCGTTTCATTTAGCAGTGGCTTTGGGAGCAGCCTTAACGGTTATCTTAGCTACTGTAACTGGATTTCCGATTTCTACTACCCATGGTATAACTGGGGCATTGACTGGAGCGGGATTAGCTGCGATCGGTACTCAATTGAATTTTGCCGCTTTGGGTAAATCGTTTTTAATTCCTCTGTTAGTTAGCCCTTTAATTGCCATGATTCTAGGAATTATTTTATATAGTTTACTGCACTATGGTCGCACTGCTTTTGGTATAGAAAAAGCTTGGTGTGTATGTGTGGGAAATAAACGGCAATTAATACCTGTTACTACTGGTACTCATCAGGTTGATACACTTACAAAAAAGTTTACGCCAACGAGAATCACTTCTACTCCTGAAATTGCCGTAGATACTCTTGAAAATTGCGATCAACAATATATAGGCAACTTTTGGGGGATTGACAGTCAGAAATTAGTTGATGTCTGTCATTTTTTGAGTGCAGGTGCAGTTAGTTTTGCCAGGGGTTTAAACGATACACCGAAAATTGTTGCTTTATTATTAACGGTGACAGCTTTTTCTATTAGAGGAGGGATGTTAGCTGTTGGTTTAGGCATGGCAATTGGTGGTTTGTTAAATGCTCGCAAGGTAGCAATGACTGTTAGTAATAAAATTACTACTCTTAATCCAGGTAAAGGTTTGGCTGCTAATTTAGTTACAGGCTTTTTGGTAATTTTTGCTAGTAGAATGGGTGTACCCGTTTCGACAACTCATGTTTCCGTCGGTTCGATTTTTGGTGTTGGCGTAGTTTCTAAAACTGCCCATATCGGAATGTTTTCTAAAGTCCTTAGTTCTTGGATACTAACGTTACCTATTGCTGCAACTTTAAGTAGCATTACTTATTTATTATTGCCTAAATAAAAACTAATACCTAATAACTAATAACTAATAATTAACCATGTTATCTACAACTAATACTTCAACTATTACTCCCTTTGCAAAAAAAATAAAATCGCCATTAGCTAAAGATAAAATTACTATTTTACAAATTAACTTAGGTAGAAAGTGTAACCTAGCTTGTACTCACTGTCATGTTGAAGCAAGTCCAAAACGTACTGAAGAATTATCTCCAGAAATATGCGATCAACTTATTGAATTAATTAATCGTTTTCCTCAGATCAAAACTGTTGATTTAACTGGTGGTGCGCCAGAAATAAACTATGGTTTTAGACCGATAGTAGAAGCAGCAAGAGCGCAAAATAAAGAAGTTATTGTACGTTCTAATTTAACCATATTCTTTGAACCTGGATACGAAGACTTACCCGAATATTTTGCTCAACATCAACTTCGAGTTACAGCTTCTCTACCTTGTTATTTAGAAGATAATGTAGATAAACAAAGGGGGGCAGGAGTATATAATAACTCAATTAAAGCCCTTCAAAAACTAAACCAATTAGGTTATGGACAAGACCCTAATTTAGTTGTCGATCTAGTATATAATCCTCCCTTACCTACTAATAACAATTTCTCCCTTACTCCTAATCAACAGAAGCTAGAGCAAGACTATAAAACATATTTAGCTGAACACTTTAATATTCAATTTAATAATCTATTTACGATTACCAACATTCCCATTGGTAGAACCAAGCAATTCCTACAACGCCGAGAGATACATGATGATTATCTTCAGTTTCTAGAAACTAATTACAATGCTGCTACCCTAAGTCATGTCATGTGTCGTAATGAGCTATCAATTGACTATTTAGGTAATGTTTATGACTGTGACTTTAACCAAATGGAAAACATTATTGCTACTACAGAAGATAATAAGAAATTGACCGTTGCCAAACTCTTAGAATTAGATAATTTAGATGTCATCAAAGAAATAAAAACTGCTAATTACTGCTATGGTTGTACTGCTGGTACAGGTTCTAGTTGTGGTGGTTCCTTAATTTAATTTTTTATTATTTTTTACTATTGAGTAATCATTAATTCATAATAGTAATTAAAGACATTGGTTTAAAAAAAGATATGGAAGCGTTCACCGAAGGTGTGGCTATGCCACTCGCCATTCCCAAGGGATTCAAAGTAACTCCAGAACAGTTTGAGCAACTAGCTGATGCTGAACAAGTAGCACGATTAGAGTTAACTGCAAATGGAGAATTGATTGTTATGAGTCCAACAGGAGGAGAAGCAGGTAGAAAAAACTTTAATTTATACTTAGATTTAGGAATTTGGAATCGTCAGACAAAATTAGGACAAGCCTTTGATTCTTCTACAGTGTTTATTTTACCTAGTGGCGCAAGAAGGAGTCCAGATGTAAGCTGGATTAAGTTAGAACGCTGGAATGCTTTAACCCTCAAAGAAAAACAAGGATTTCCTCCTATCGCTCCCGATTTTGTCATTGAGTTAGTAAGCCCTAGTGATCTTAAAAATCAACGATACGAAGATCTACAGAATAAGATGCAAGAGTATCTAGATAACGGAGTTCAACTGGGTTGGTTGATTGAACCCGAAGCTAAGACAGTGGAAATATATCGCCCTGGACAACCAGTAGAAACCTTAAATAACCCCAAAACCGTCTCAGGAGAAAACCTATTGCCTGGATTTACATTAGATATGACTGAGATTTTTACTAATTAAAATTAAGAGAGATATAAGCTTAAAAATATTAAACATCAAAAATATGGAAGCGATCGCCATTCCCAAGGGATTCAGAGTAACTCCAGAACAGTTTGAGCAGCTAGCTTACGCTGAACAGGTAGCAAGATTAGAGTTAACTGCAACTGGAGAATTAATTGTCATGAGTCCCACTGGTGGTACAGCAGGTAAAAAAAATCGTCGTTTAACACAACAAGTAGGAAATTGGGCAGATCGAGATGGTACAGGAGAAGCCTTCGATTCTTCTACGGTGTTTGTTTTACCTAGTGGTGCAAGAAGAAGTCCTGATGTTAGTTGGATTAAATTAGACAGATGGAATCAATTGACTCAACAACAACAAGATGGGTTTCCCCCTATTACTCCTGATTTTGTCATTGAGTTAGTAAGCCCTAGCGATATCAAAAATCAACGATACGAAGACTTACAGGCAAAGATGCAAGAGTATCTCGATAACGGAGTTAAACTAGGCTGGTTAATCGAACCATCAGCTAAAACAGTAGAAATATATCGATCGCAACAACCAGTAGAAATATTAAAAAATCCTCAAACTCTATCAGGAGAAAATATCTTACCTAGATTTACTTTAGATTTAAGTGAGATTTTTGCTGCTTAATTTTTGAATAATAATGTCACCAAAACTCTTACAAGTAGAAGATTTATTTCAACTCGAACAGATCGGACGCTATTTTGGTGGGGCATATAGTTTTTCACCAGATGGCAAAAGATTAGCCTATGTAGTTCAAAGATCTAAAGCAACTACTAAAAATCACAAACAAGATTTTCTTTGGAATCATGATCGCGCCGATATTTGGTTAGTGGATTTAGCAGCTTCAACTTCCAAGCCAGTTAATCAGTCCCCAAGACCTCTATGATTGGTGGTAACTCTCAAAGTAATTGTTTTTTAGAAACTAATACCTTTCTGCGTGAAATTAAACCTGGTATACTGCGTCAAATTGAATATACCAGCTTAGATGGCGAAAAGCTTAAGGCACAGCTTATTTTACCTCCAGATTATGACTCAGAACGCACTTATCCTGTAATAACAGAGGTTTATCCAGGTTGGGTTATTAGCCCTAATCCAGATTTTTCCCATGAACTCAACTTTCCTAGTCCCTTCAATTTCCATCTAGCAGCAGCACAGGGTTATGTATTTCTCCAACCAATTATTCCCCTAAAACCAGAAGGAGAAGCAGACGATCCGATGCTGAAATTACTCAATGGAGTATTACCCGCAGTCGAAAAAGCGATCGCTTTGGGAATTGCCAATCCCGAACGACTTTATTTAATGGGTCAAAGTTTTGGCGGTTATGCGGTTTACAGTCTGATTACCCAAACTCATCGCTTTAAAGCAGCAGTATCCTTAGCTGGAATTGCCAATCTGGTAAGTTTATATAGTGCATTCGATCCTAGATTTCGCTATCAAGAAAATGCCCATGAAGATTTCTTTGCAGGCGTAATCTTAGAATCTGCTCAAGGAGCGATGGGCAATCCACCCTGGAAAGATTTAGGACGTTACCTACGCAACAGCCCAATTTTCGCAGTAGATCGCGTTCAAACTCCGTTAATGATTATTCAAGGAGACATGGATTAT